>NZ_JBEOZU010000076.1:0-48446 GCF_040298185.1 Streptomyces sp. NPDC001634
CCCGCCGCCGGAGCCGCCGGCAGACCCAGCCGGGCCACCGCGATCAGCAACGCCGCGGCGGCGCTGGTGCACCAGGCCGCGCGCCTCGGCCTGACTTCCGCGCAAGGCACCAGCGTCCGGGATGTCGTCGTGGACGCGGACGGCAGCCAGCATGTGCGGTACGACCGAACCTACCGTCAGCTCCCGGTCCTCGGCGGCGACTTCGTGGTCCACCTCGCACCGAACGGCTCCTACCGCAGCGCGGACCGGGCCACGAAGCGCGCCGTCTCCGTGCCGTCGACCACCCCCACGGTCAAGGCTCCCGAGGCGGCCGACCTCGCCTCCGCCGCGCTGCGCACCGCCAACTCCGGCGAGCTGCTGAAGAACGTGACCGCCAAGCCGCAGCTCGTCGTGGACGCGCTGCACGGCGCGCCCCGGCTGGCCTGGCGCACCAACGCCGTGGGCCAGGACTCCCTCGGCAACCCGGTCGCGCGCACGGTCCTCACCGACGCCCGCACCGGCCGCCAGATCGACGCCTGGGACAGCATCGAGACGGCCTCCGGAGACGGAAAGTCCCTCTACAGCGGCACGGTTCCGCTGGAGACGACCCAGTCCGGTTCGACGTACCAGCTCAAGGACCCGACGCGCGGGAACACGTACACGGGCGACGCCGCGAACAAGACGGACCTGTGCATCCTCGGGATCTGCTTCAGCCGCGCGCCCGCGACCCTCTTCACCGACTCCGACAACCACTGGGGCTCCGGCACGACCTCGGACCGCTCGTCGGCCGCCGTGGACGCGCAGTACGGCACCAACGAGACGTGGGACTACTACAAAAACGTCCACGGCCGCAACGGCATCGCGGGCGACGGCAAGGGCTCGTACAACCGCGTGCACTACGGCACCAGCTACAACAACGCCTTCTGGGACGACAACTGCTTCTGCATGACGTACGGCGACGGTGACGGCACGACGTTCGGGCCGCTGGTGGCGCTGGACGTGGCGGGCCACGAGATGTCGCACGGTGTGACGTCGAAGACGGCGGCGCTGACCTACTCCGGCGAGTCCGGCGGCCTGAACGAGGCGACCTCGGACATCTTCGGAACGCTGGTGGAGTGGTACGCGAACAACGCCTCCGATCCCGGTGACTACCTGATCGGCGAGAAGATCGTCCGCTCGGGCTTCGGCAAGTCGGCGCTGCGGTACATGGACAAGCCGTCCAGGGACGGGAACTCGGCGGACTGCTGGAGCAGTTCGGTGGGCAACCTGGACGTCCACTACTCCTCGGGCGTCGCCAACCACTTCGCATATCTGCTCGCGGAGGGCAGCGGCGCGAAGACGATCAACGGGGTCTCCTACGACTCCCCCACCTGCAACGGCTCGACGGTGACGGGCATCGGCCGGGACAAGCTGGGCAAGATCTGGTACCGGGCCCTTACGGTCTACATGACGTCCTCGACGAACTACGCGGGCGCCCGCACAGCGACCCTGAACGCGGCGAAGGACCTCTACGGGGCCGGCAGCACCGAGTACAACGCGGTGGCGGCGGCGTGGAGTGCGGTGAGCGTGGGCTGATCTGTTCGTGGGTGTGTGATGCGGCCGCCCGGGAACCGGACCGGGGCGGCCGCATCGTACGACTGGGCGGAGTACTCCCAGGCGGAGTCGCGCATCGGGTAGGACGGAAAGGTCTCCCGAAGCAACCCGTCCGCCTCGTAGTACGCCGGTCGCCCGCCGACCGCCCGTAGAAACTCCTTGCGCACCGGCTCGCACAGGCCCACGAGACCGGAACCGACACGTTGGTCCCACTCGTTCTTCGTGGTCGTGCCCAAGTGACGGGCGCCTCGGCGAGCGCCGGCGGCGCTGCGGAAGGCCGACGCCACCGGCGGCCCGGCGTCCTGGCGCGGTGGCCCGGTCGCGGCCAACGACGCCTACGTCCGCGCGGCGATCCGCGACCTGGGCGCGGACGGCACGGTGGACCCGGCGGCGGCGACGGCGCTGTGGGAGGACGTCATCAGGCTCCCCCAGTGGGACGGCGACCCCGTCCTGCTGCACGGCGACCTGCTGCCCGGGAACCTGCTGACCGAGGCGGGCCGGCTCACGCCGGTGATCGACTTCGGCGGCCTCGGCGTGGGGGACCCGGCGGCCGACACCCTGGCCGCGTGGGCGGTCTTCACGGCCGGCCCCCGCGACCTGTTCCGCGAGGCGGCCGGGGCCGACGACGCCACCTGGGCGCGGGGGCGGGGCTGGGCCCTGTGCTTCGGCCTGATGGCGGAGCACTACTACCGGGAGACGAATCCGGTACTGGCCGCGGTGGGCCATCGCGCGGTGAAGGAGGCACTCGCGTGCTGACGGATGCTGCCGTCCGGCCGCCGTCACCCGTTCGCCGCCACCCCTCCCCCCTTCGTCCCCTCATCCGCCACACACCCCGCCGTACGCCCGTGACCTGCAGGAACACCTTCGCGGCCGCACTGCAGGGCCCCGTTCCAGCACCCGCTCCCCGCATTTCTGACCATCCGTCAGAGAGCGGAAGCGGCCGAGTGCCTCTTTCCTCGACAGAGCAGGGGTACGACCGACTCAGCGGCACATTGGGGGTGCCGCGGGCCGTGCCCTCTCGGAGGAGCACCGATGCGACGTACGGCCCGTCTGCTGACCGGCACCGCGCTCGCCCTCGCCGCCGCGGGCCTGGTTGCCGCGCCCGCGTACGGCGGTGACACCCGGAGCCTGGAGGTCTTCCCCTCCACCGTCGTGCCCGGGGCAGAGGTCACCGTCAACACGGCGGCGTGCGGCGCGGACGGCTCGGCGGCGGGCGACGCCACCGCGGTCGGCGGCGGCACCTTCACGCTCGCGCCCAGCACGCACGAGCAGGATGCGATCGGGCGGTTCCGGGTGCCGCCGAGCGCGCAGCCGGGGACGTACGAGATCGTCGCGAAGTGCTCCGGCGGCCCGGACAAGACCGTGACCGGTGACCTGACGGTCACCCTGGCCGCGGCCAAGGATCAGACGCAACCCAAGGGAAGCGTGAAGACGGGGGTCGGCGGCGCACTGGGCCCCGACCCCGTGAAGACCGCGGCCGGCGTGGCGGCACTCGCCGTCGCCGCCGCGGGCGGTACCTGGCTCCTGCACCGCCGGGCGAGAGGCGACAGGATCTGACGGACACCCTCCGCTGTCCGTCCGCCGGTACCGCCACCCCTACCCCCCTCCGGGTCCGACTGCCCCTCGCGGCCCGGAGGGGGCACCCCACCACCGGCATCCAGGAAGGAGGCGCACGTGCGCAAGGTCGGCAGGCCCGCCACGGTCGGCAACGCCGCCATAGCATCCGCCACGGCGTTCGCCCTCTGTTCCGGTGCATGGCTGCTGCGCAGCGCCACCGAGACCCACCCCCCGCCACAGCCGTCGGCCGCGCAGGCGGCCGCGGGCAGCGGGCACGAGGGGGCCGCCGCGCCCGCGCTGCCGCCCTCGCCGCCCGACCGCATCCGAATACCCTCGATACGCGTCGACGCCCCCCTGATGGGCCTGCGCCTGACCAGGACGGGCAGCCTCGACGTCCCGCCCGCCGAGAAGAAGAACCTGGCCGGCTGGTACGAGGCCGGCACCATGCCCGGCGAGACGGGCACCGCGGTCGTCGCGGGGCACGTGGACAACGCCCAGGGCCCGGCCGTCTTCTACGACCTCGGCGCCCTGAACAAGGGCAGCACGATCGAGGTCGACCGCCGCGACGGCTCGACGGCCCTCTTCACGGTGGACTCCGTCGAGGTGTACGAGGCGAAGAACTTCCCCGACGAGAAGGTGTACGGCGCCGCCCCCCGTCCCGAACTGCGTGTGATCACCTGCGGCGGCGGCTACTCGAAATCGACGGGCTACCAGGGGAACGTGGTCGTCTTCGCCCACCTCACGGGCAGCCGCTGAGAGCTTCCCGCGATCTGCGGATGCGCTCCTCACACCCGCCCCCACGCCCGCGCCGAACCCTCACATCCCCGCCCCGCCCCCGCTGAGGGCAGCGTTCCTCGTGAGAAACAGTCGTGATGCGGCCGGGTAACGTCGGCACCGCACGCTGCGATGCATGACCTCGAATACGCGTGTGGTGGTGATCGGCGCCGGACTCGCGGGCGTACGTCTCGCCCGGCGGCTCGGCGAGCTCGGCACGCCCGCCGTCCTCGTCGGCGAGGAGGAGCACGCACCGTACAACCGCGTCCTGCTCGCCGAGGTCCTGGCCGGCCGCTACGCCCCCGCGGTGATCGCCCTCCCGGCCCCCGCACAGCTGACCCGCGCCCAGGTCACGTCCCTCGACCGCGCGGCCCGCGAGATCCACTGCGCGGACGGTTCGGTGATCGCATACGACACGCTCGTCCTGGCGACCGGCTCGAACCCGGTACTTCCGCCCCTGCGCGGCCTGCTCACCCCGGACCGGCACGAACTTCCCGAGGGCGTCCACGCGTTCCGCACGATGGACGACTGCCTGGGCCTGGCCAAGGCCGTGCGCGAGGGCGTGCGTGCCGTCGTCATCGGCGGCGGTCTCCTCGGCGTCTCCGCCGCCCGCGCCCTGGCCGCCCGCGGCGCCCAGGTCGTCCTGGCCCAGCAGGCCGAGCGGCTGATGGAACGCCAGCTCGACCCGTCCGCCTCGAAGCTGGTGCGCCGCCACCTCACCGACCTGGGCGTCGAGGTCCACACCGAGACCCGGGTCCGCGGTGTGCGCACGCTCGGCGGCGCGGTCCGCTCCGTCGAGATGGCCGACCGCTACGCCCTCGACACCGATCTCGTCGTCCTCGCCTGCGGCGTCCACCCCCGGGTGGGCCTCGCCCGGAGCGCGGGACTCGACGTGCACAAGGGCGTTCTCGTCGACGACGAACTGCGCACCTCCGACCCGCACATCCGGGCGATCGGCGACTGCGCCCAGCACGCCGGCACGGTCTACGGCCTCGCCACCCCCGCCCTCGACCAGGCCGAGGTCCTGGCCGAGCTGATAGCGAGTGAGGCGGGCGGCGCGGGCAACCCCGACGCCCGGTACACCGGCACCCGTTCCCTGACCCGGCTCACCCTCGCCGGTCAGGACTTCCTCGACCTCGCCGCCTTCGGCGAAACCGACCCCCGCCCCGGCGACGACGTCGTGCAGCTCGCCGACGCCACCCGCGGCACCTACCGCAAGGTCGTCGTCCGCGACGACCGCCTGGTCGGCGGGGTGCTCGTCGGCGAACTCGGCACCGTCGGCGCGCTCGCCCGCGCCTGGGAGGGAGCAGAGCCGCTCCCCGCGGACGGTGCCCCGCTGCTCCACCTGCTCACCAACGATGGAGGCTCCTGATGACCACCGGCACCCCCACGATCGTGCTCGTCGGCCATGGCATGGTCGGCCAGCGCTTCCTCGAAGCGCTCGCCGAGCGCGGCCTGACCGCCACGCACCGCGTGGTCGTGCTGTGCGAGGAGCCGCGCCCCGCGTACGACCGCGTCCAGCTCACCTCGTACTTCTCGGGCAGGACCCCCGAGGAACTGTCCATGACGGACATGGAGTTCATCGAGACGCACGGGATCGAGCTGCACATCGGAGACCCGGCGGAGACCATCGACCGGGAGGCACGCAAGGTGACCGCCCGCTCCGGACAGGTTTTCGACTACGACGTCCTCGTCCTGGCCACCGGCTCCTACCCCTTCGTACCGCCGGTCCCGAACAAGGACGCGCAGGGCTGCTTCGTCTACCGCACGATCGAGGACCTGCTCGCGATCGAGGAGTACGCGAAGACCCGTGCCACGACGGGCGCGGTGGTCGGCGGCGGTCTGCTGGGCCTGGAGGCGGCGGGCGCGCTGAAGGGTCTGGGGCTCACCAGCCACATCGTGGAGTTCGCACCGCGGCTGATGCCGGTGCAGGTCGACGAGGGCGGCGGCGCCGCGCTGCTGCGCACGATCGAGGACATGGGCCTGGCCGTCCACACCGGCGTGGGCACGCAGGAGGTCGTCGTCGGCGAAGACGGCGCCGTCACCGGCATGAAGCTGTCCGACGGCTCCGAACTCGCGACCGACATGGTCGTGTTCAGCGCCGGTGTCCGCCCCCGCGACCAGCTGGCCCGCGACTGCGGGCTCGCCGTCGGCGAGCGCGGCGGCATCACCGTCGACGAGCAGTGCCGCACGGTCTCCGACCCGCATGTGTTCGCGATCGGCGAGTGCGCGCTGGCGTCGGACGGCCGGGTGTACGGCCTGGTGGCCCCCGGTTACGAGCAGGCCGAGACGGCGGCGGCCACGATCGCCGCGGACGAGGCCTCCTTCACCGGAGCCGACCTGTCCACCAAGCTGAAGCTGCTCGGCGTGGACGTGGCGTCCTTCGGCGACGCACACGGCGCCACCGAGGACTGCCTGGACGTCGTCTACTCCGACTCCCGCGCGGGCCTGTACAAGAAGCTGGTCATCGGCCGCGACGGCACGCTGCTCGGCGGCATCCTGGTCGGCGACGCCGATGCGTACGGGACACTGCGGGCGCTCACCGGGTCCGTGCCGCCCATCTCGCCGGAGCAGCTGGTACTGCCCGCGGGCTCCGGCGGCCCGGCGCAGCTCGGCCCCTCCGCCCTCCCCGACGAGGCGGTCATCTGCTCCTGCCACAACGTCACCAAGGGCACGATCCGCGGCGCGGTCACCGAGCACCAGTGCACGACCGTGCCCGAGGTGAAGAAGTGCACCAAGGCGGGCACGGGCTGCGGCAGCTGCCTCAAGGTGCTGGGCCAGCTGGTCAACGACGAGCTGGAGGCGAGCGGCGTCGAGGTCGACAAGGGTCTGTGCGGCTGCTTCTCGCAGACCCGCGAGGAGCTGTACGAGATCGTCCTCGCCCTGCGCATCTCGTCGTACCAGCAGCTGCTCGACCGGTACGGGCGCGAGAGCGCGCGCGGCGGCGACGGCTGCGAGACCTGCAAGCCGGCGGTGGCCTCGATCATCGCCTCGCTGGCACCCACGATCGGTGCCGACGGCTATGTCCTGGAGGGCGAGCAGGCGGCCCTGCAGGACACCAACGACCACTTCCTCGCCAACCTGCAGAAGAACGGCTCGTACTCGGTCGTGCCGCGTATCCCCGGCGGTGAGATCACCCCGGAGAAGCTGATCGTGATCGGCGAGATCGCCCGCGACTTCGGTCTCTACACGAAGATCACCGGTGGTCAGCGGATCGACCTGTTCGGCGCGCGGGTCGAGCAACTCCCGCTGATCTGGGCGCGGTTGGTGGACGCCGGCTTCGAGTCGGGCCACGCATACGGCAAGGCCCTTCGAACCGTGAAGTCCTGCGTGGGCTCCACCTGGTGCCGCTACGGTGTCCAGGACTCCGTACGCATGGCGATCGACCTGGAGCTGCGCTACCGGGGCCTGCGCTCGCCCCACAAGCTCAAGTCGGCGGTCTCCGGGTGCGCCCGCGAGTGCGCCGAGGCCCAGTCGAAGGACTTCGGCGTCATCGCCACGGCCAACGGCTGGAACCTGTACGTCGGCGGCAACGGCGGCGCCACCCCGCGCCACGCCGATCTGCTGGCGCAGGACCTGTCCGACGCCGAACTGATCCGCCTGATCGACCGCTTCCTGATGTTCTACATCCGCACGGCCGACCGCCTGGAGCGCACGAGCGTCTGGCTGGAGCGGATCCCGGGCGGCCTGGACCACGTACGGGACGTGGTGGTGCAGGACTCGCTCGGCATCTGCGAGGAGCTGGAGTCCCTGATGGCGGCCCATGTGGCGAACTACCGCGACGAATGGGCGGAGACCATCAACAACCCCGAGAAGCTGGCCCGTTTCGTGTCCTTCGTCAACGCGCCGGACACCCCCGACCCGGTGGTCGGCTTCGTCCCCGAGCGCGACCAGATCAAGCCCGACCTGCCGCTGCTGACCATCGGCACGCGACCCCTGGAAGGAAGCGCCCAGCGATGACCCTGGCACCCGAGACGACCGACCTCAAGGTCCAGATCCGGCTCGACGAGGACAGCTGGTTCACGGTCTGCGACCTGAGCCTGCTGACCCCGGGCCGCGGAGTGGCCGCGCTGCTGCCGGACGGCCGCCAGGTGGCGCTCTTCCGTGACCGTGCGGGCCGGATCTACGGCATCGACAACCGGGACCCGTTCAGCGGCGCGGCGGTCCTCTCCCGCGGCCTGACGGGCACCCACCAGGGCAACCCGTTCGTCGCCTCGCCCCTGCTGAAGCAGCGGTTCGACCTGCGGTCGGGGCAGTGCCTGGACGACGAGACGGTGCGGGTGACGGCGTACGAGGTGCGCAGCGCCTGAGACCGACGTGCGGGATCCACTGCTGCGGTACCAGGTGGTGCAGCAGTGGATCCCGCACGGCCTTACCGGTTCCATGGCGGACGACCCCGACGCCCGGGTCAGGATCGCCGCACTCCACGCGCCGGCGTGCGACCGGTGCAAGGGCGACACCTGCGCACCGGGCCCGGACCGTGTCCCCGAACCCGCGCTGCACCGCCTGGTCTCGGACCCCGACCCGCACGTCCGGGCCATGGCCGCCGAACTCGTCGGCGGGTTCGCCCGCTCCGACGCACGCGCCGTTGCCGCCCTGAAGACGTCCGAGGACAACGCCCCGAGCCCCGCGGTACGGAAGAAGGCGGGCTGGTTCGCGCCCGGCGGGACCATCTACGGACGGACCCTTCCTTCGTGGGAGGCCAGCGGTTGCCTCGAAGCGAGAACTCAGTGGCGAACTTGGGCGGTCGCAGACGAACATGCAACGCATGAGTGACCAACCCGCGCGATGGAGCCAGGCAACCGTCTACCCCGACATGTGGGCCGATCCGGACGACGATCCCCGCAACAGCGAAGGTCCTGCTCCGGACGGTGAGCTTGCGACGCTGCAGGACTTCCTGACGAACTACCGCATGACCCTGCGGATGAAGTGCGAGGGCCTGGATGCGGAGCAGCTGGCCCGTCGGTCGGTTCCGCCGTCGACGATGTCGCTGCTCGGCCTGGTTCGGCATCTCGCCGAGGTGGAACGCGACTGGCGCAACTGGATCGGCAACGGTGACCCGCTGCCCAAGCTGTACGGCGAGCGTGACGCGGACTTCGACGGAGCCGTCGCCGAGCAGGCCGTGGTCGACGCTGCGTACGTCGATCTGGAGCGCGAGCAGGCCGCGACCGACGCCGCGCTGGCCGACCACCCGGACCTGGGCGAGCGTGTGGGGAAGGACGGGATCGCGGTCCGGGAGCTGATGGTGCACAGGATCGAGGAGTATGCCCGTCACTGCGGGCACGCCGACCTGTTGCGCGAGTGCGTCGACGGAAGGGTGGGCCAGTGACGAGGGGGGTTGCACCCGCCCCCACCAGCACCTGGGACCGGATCCTGGCCGCGGTCCAGGGGCCGACGCGGACACCGCCGGCCGCATCTTCTGGTCCATCGTGAGCGTGGACAGAGGCGGTCTCCCGCCGCCGGGTCGGAATGCGCGCGGCAGCGGACTGTTCTAGCGTCGAACGGAGGAGGGGCGGTCCTGCCGAGCCGACGGGTGCGGGGCCCGGGGCCACGGTCGTACGCCGGCCGCGTCCGCTGCTCGGTGCGTTGAATCCGCGAATCGCCGACCAACCCCGGAGAGCAGGTGGCTCCCATGCGCATGTCGGCCCGTATCGCCGGTCCCCTCACCGGTCTGACCCTCGTATGCGGCGGCGTGGCCTTCTCCGCCACCGCGGCACAAGCGGACATCCCGGCCTGCACGAACATGGTCCAGCAAGCGGGCGTCGAAGTCTCGGACGCCGTCAGAACGGCGTGTACCCAAGGTGTGCACAATGACCTGCAGGGCTGTGTGAACGCCCTGACCGCCGCGGGCGTGCCGGGCGGCGCTGCGAACGGCGCCTGCCGGCTGGCGGCCAACCCGCCGTGACGCGGATCCCAGGACCGAGCGTCGACCTCAGTCCGGCACCTACACCCGTCACTCGGCGGACCGTCTCCGGGCCGCCCGAGGCCGTCCGAGGCCGCCCGACGCCGACCAGCTGCGGCAGAAGCCCACGGCATCCGAGCTGTTGGAGCCGTGGGCTTCTGCTGTGCCGCCGGTCAGCGGCAGGGCCGATCAATGGAGTAGCCGAAGGTGCGTGCCTCTTGCTGTTCGCCATGCAGAGGCTGCGGCCCATATCCGGCGAGCCCTGCCGGACCGTGAGGTCAGGACAGGTGCACGGTCCGACCGCTGTCGGCACTGGCGCGGGCGGCGTCCAGGACTGTCGCCGTGGCCACGGCGTCCCATGGGTCGACGGGCACCGGCCCGGTGCCGCGGACCGCGGCGGCGAAGGCCGGATAGAACAGGTCCCACTTGCCGCGGGCGAGGGTCACAGGCTCGGCGCGTCCGGCTCGCAGTAGTTGTCCCCGCCGCAGCTCGGGCTCGCTCCCCCACCGGTCGCCTTCCGAGCCCGGGGAGGCGCCCGCGACCAGCAGCGCTTCTTGTCCGTCCACGCCGTCGACGACATAGCTCGCGCGGGTACCCGTCGCGCGGAAGCGGGGTCCGGGGGCGCTCTGCCGCCAACTCCCCCACAGGTGTGACCGCACGCCGTTGCGGTGGGTCAGCGCAAGGAAGACGTCGTCGTCGAGCCCGTCCTCATCGTTGCGTCGGTGGACCTCCGCGTACACTCGCTCGACCTGCCCGGACAGTACGAGTGCCTGGTCGACCAAATGACTGCCGAAGTCGAGCAGCGTGCCACCGCCCGCCGCGGGCGGGCCCGGTTCGGGCTGGAACCGCTCGAATCGCGACTCGAACCGCGTCAGCGTGCCGAGCGACCCTTGGTCAAGGAGTTGCCTCAGCGTCAGGAAGTCCGAGTCCCAGCGGCGGTTCTGATAAACGGTCAGCGGGACTTCATGCCGTTCCGCCATCTCCACTGTTTCGCTTGCCGAGCGCGCATCAAGCGCGAAGGGCTTGTCGCACACCACCCCCAGGCCCAAGTTCACTGCCTCCTGCACCAACGGGATGTGCGTGGCTGCGGGGGTGGAGATCGCGACAGCCTCGGCTCCGGCCCGCGCCAGCTCCTCGAGCGTGGCGTACGTCGGCCGTCCAAGATCCTGTGCTACCTGGGCACGGCGCTCGGGCGAGGTGGTGACCACCCCGAGGAACTCGCAGTCCGGCGCGACCGCGAGGAGGGGTGCGTGGAAATATCTGCCGCCGAAGCCGTAGCCAACCAGTCCGATACGTACGGGCGATGTCATATGAAACCCTTCTTCCATGAGGCCCGAGGTCTCCGGGAGGGGCGGCTCCGGGGCAGGCTGCGACGCGGTGGTGCGCCGGGTGCCTGACCGCACCCGGCGCACCGGTTTTCTTGATTCCAAGGTCACCCGCAGGTCAGCACGGGGTTTGCCCAGTCACCGTGGTCGTTGCCGTTGCCGTCCCCGCCGTCCCCCACGGACAGGTCGAGGACCTGCCCGCCGGTGACGGGGACGTCGATGGTGGCGGGAGCGGACTTGCCGTTGAGGACGGGGGTGGTGGTGAGGACCTTGCCGTCGAGGAGGACGGAGAAGGTGACGGTGCCGGGGTCGCCGTTGTCGACGCCCACGGTGGCAGTGAACTTGCTGCACTGTCCGGCGAGGTAGACCAGCACGTCGCTGGGCGAGTTGGTGCCCAGGCCCTTGGCGTAGACGGTGCCGCCGAGTTTGAGAGGTGTGCCGTCGCCGGCCGCGGTGCCGCCGACGCTCTGGTCGCGTTCGACCGGGCCCCAGCCGTTGGTGGCCGACAGGAACGGCAGGTCGCTGACCTGGTCGGTCCCGGCGGGCGGCGGGGGCGGGACGGCGGCGACGATCCGTTCGTCGCCGGCGGTGGAGGACCGGTCGCGCTGGACGAACGCCGTGGTGGCCTTCAGCGCGTTGGTCTTCGCCATGCCGGCGGGGGTGGTGACGTCCCAGGTGAAGGTCACGGAGCTGCCGGGAGTGACCCGCTGAGCGGCGGCGGGTGCGGGCTTCGGGGTGACCGTCCAGCCGTCGGGCGCGGCGAGCTTCGCCGTCACGCCGGAGGCTGTGGCTGCGTTGTCGGGCACCTTGAAGGTCGCGGTGGCGGTGAAGTGCTGTCCGGCGCCGGCCGATCCGGGCACCTGGAGGGCGACCGTCGCGCCCGGTGCGGCGGGCATGACGTACCGCGCCTTGTCGTAGCGGGGGCTGTCGTTCTGGGCGACGGTCAGCGAGGAGGCGTAGCTTCCGTAGTTGGTCAGCGCGACCTTGCCGAGGCCGCCGGTGGAGCCGTCCAGGTTCCATACGGCGATGGCGATCCGGTTGTTCCCGTTCGGGTTCAGGATGCCGTTGGGGACGGGGAAGCTGTGCTGTGGGCCGAGGTAGTTGACGTAGTTGCCCATGTCCCAGCCGTTGACGTAGATCTCGGCGCGGTACTTGCGGGACGGGTCGTCGGTGATGGTCAGGCCCAGCGAGGTGTCCTGGCCCTTGGGCAGGTCGAGGGCGACGTCGGTGCTGTACCAGGAGACGCCGGGGGTGGTGTCGGTGGCGGGCAGGGTGGTCGGGGTCCAGTTGTCGGTGGGGTAGCCGGGCAGCATCCATCCGGCCCGCTCGCCGTACAGGCCGCCGGTGGCCAGCGGGCCGCGCACGGTGTCGACGGGCGTCTCGCCACCGCGAACTCCCTGCAGCCGCCAGGTGATCGTGTTCAGCGAGTCACCGGTGAGGAGGGCGCCGGTCAGGCCGCGGGCGGCCTTGTTGCCGTTGGACTCGTTGTAGTCCTCCTCGTGGCCCATGTTGACCGTGAGCACGGATATCACGTTGTCGCCGCCGGCCTTGACCGCTCCGGCCGGGAAGCCGTACGTCTTCTGGCCGTCAGCGGTGGAGCTGCCCAGGAAGGTGCCGTTGAGCCAGACCGAGGAGGCCGCGGCCTTTCCGCCGCTCTGCGTGGACAGGGTGATGCCGGTCTCCTTGCCGGTGCCGGTGAACCGGCCGCGGTACCAGGTGCTGCCGGTGTGGAAGCCGTAGTCGTCGGCGAACAGCACGGGCAGGCTGCCCGGCTGTGTGGTGCTGTGGGTGGTGGTCTTGTCGGCGACCTGCCAGGAGGAATCGTCGAAACCGGCCTGCGCTTCGGGGGATTCGGCGGTGTGCTTCCAGTTGGTCGGCGCCGGCAGGGTGACGGGGGCCGCGGTGGGCAGGGTGCCGGTGAGGCTGCCGCTCGCCGAGACTGTGGTGTGGACCGACTTGCCGTTCCAGGTCAGGGAGCCGGCGTTGGCGAAGACCTCGGCCGAACCGTCCGTGCCGGTGTCGCCGGTCAGGTTCAGCGTCGTACCGGAGTACGCCGCGCCGCGCAGCAGGTGGGTGCCGCGGACCAGCACCGGCCCCTGCGCGGTGTCCTGGCGCCAGAAGGTCCTGGCAGTCGCCGTGTCGGCGAGCAGCAGGAGCAGTGGGTGGCTCCCGCCGGTGACGGTCACCCGGGTCAGGCCGTCGTGCTGGTAGTTCAGGCGCAGGTCGCCGGTGGCCGGGTCCCAGGTGGAGGCGACGGCGCCTCCGGTGGAGGTCACCTCCGGCTTGGACGCGAAGTGCAGGACCGTCTCACCGTCCGAGCCGTGGTCGCCGTAGAGCACCGCAACGTCCCGGCCGCCGATGGTGGCGTCGGTCATGATCTGCGAGGTGGAGTACTGGAGGTGGTTACCGCCCGGGTCGTAGTCCGCGACGATGATCGTCGACTTGCGGCCGTTGAGGGTGAGGGCGGTTCCGGGCTGCTGCGGGACGGTGTAGACGGGGGCCGTCGCGGCGGAACCGGTGGCGACGTCGATGGCGTCGACCGTCACGAACGTGCCCGTGGCGGCGGCGTCCTTGGTGCCGGTCACCACGACCTTCAGGGTGTGTGGTCCGTCGGTGAGGCCGCTCGCCTGGTACGCCACGTACTGGTTCTGCTTGGACGCGCCGTAGGTGTCGACGGTCTTGACCTTGGTTCCGTCGAGGTAGACATCAGCGATGCCGTGGTTCTTGTCGAGGTTGCTGATCCACTTCACGCCGGTGCCGGTGAAGGGCACGGACACGCTGTCGCCGGCGGTGTCCGAGAAGGACTCGGTGTGCTTGTAGTCGCCGCCGGTGTAGTTCTGCTCCGCGCCGACGTGCGACCAGCTGCCGGTGTACGTGACGGCCGGGTCCGGGTCGTCGTAGGTGTATCCGGCGTGGGCGCCGAGGTCGATCGTCACATGAGCGCTGTCGCTGGTGGTGGCGGTGGAGTCGGCGTGCCGCAGGACATGGAACTGGGTGCCGGTGTCGGGGTTGGCGCGCGCGGTGTCGACGATCTTCGAATTGTCGGTGGGCGTGGCGGCCAGCGCATCGGTCTTGGTGAGCGGGGCGACGGCCTGGGTGAAGTAGCCGATCAGCTTGTCCTGGTCGTACTTCGGGTCGAGCTGCCGGTTCTCCCGGATGGCGGCGCCGTAGTCGTAGGACGTGTAGTTCTCCGGCATGCCCAGCCAGCCCCAGTTGGTGCCGCCGTAGGTCATGTAGAAGCTCTGCGAGGTCGCGCCGACCGCGATGTTCTGCTTGTAGAACACGTCGGCGAACTGGTCGTTGATCAGCTGGGCGCACTTGTCGTAGCCGGGGCCGCCCCACGGGTCGAAAGCGCCACCCTGGAACTCGGCGGTCGCCAGCGGCTTGCCTGCCACATGGTCGTAGCTGATGTCCGGAACGCCATTCCACTTGGTGGGATTGGAGCAGTTGAAGCCCTGCGGGTAGGAGTCGGCGGCGTCCACGTCCAGGGCGGCGTCACCGGAGTTGAAGGTGCCGTTGTTGTTGCCGACCAGCGGCACGGTGATGCCGTCCGCCTTCGCCTTGTCCTCCAGGTGCTTCATGTACGTACGACCGGCCGCCGAGCCGTGGTAGTACTCGTTCTCCACCTGGTACTCGATCACCGAGCCGGCGCCGTTGGTGAGTTGGTGGCGCTTGATGATGCGGTCGATCTGCGTCTGCCACTCGTCGCTGTACTTCAGGTACTCCGGGTCGGAGGTGCGGGTGTTGCCGGCCTTGGTGGACAGCCAGCCGGGGAAGCCGCCGCCGTCGACTTCGGCGTTGATGTAGGGGCCCGGGCGGGCGATCACGTAGATGCCCAGGTCGTTGGCCATGTCGAGGAGCTTGTCCACGTCGCGGACGCCAGTGAAGTCGTACACGCCGGGCGCCGGGGAGTGGTAGCCCCAGTCGAAGTACAGCGACACCGCGTTGAAGCCCGCCGCCTTCATCTTCTGCAGGGTGTCGAGCCAGAGGGCCTGGCTGGGCAGCCGGAAGGAGTGGAACTCTCCCGACCACAGGTACGTCCGCTTCCCGTCGATCATGAACGAGTAGCCGTCGTACGTCACCGAGTGCGTCGCGGGTGAGGCACCGGCAGCCGCGGACGACGTGGATGTGGCGCCCACCGCGGGGTGCACACCGGCGCCCACCCCGCACACCAGGGCAATGGTCGCAGCGATCGCCAAGCGGCGTCTGACTGCCCGGCGACCCGGGCCATGAGCATTCATCTCGACCTCCATACAAGACGATCGATCATCAACCCCCGAATGCAACCGAAATGCACCAGGCGCTGAGGCTCAATTGGTTTGAATTATGTGCGAATCTGTTGCACAGGGGAGTGTTGCGAGCTGACGAGCGCAGCGCAAGAGTCTCGACGCCGTCATCTGCATCGGGGGACACGGAAGCCGGCCGAAGCCGCGACGTGTTGCGCCCGCCTCTGCGACCCCCCAGGCAACCCTGAACTGCCCGACCTCTCCGCGCGGCTCCGGCCCCGCCTTCGTCCGCGCACAACGAAAGGGCGGCACCCCCCGCACAGGGGTGCCGCCCTCTCTGGATGGTCCGGAGCCGCCTTCGTGAGTCGGTGAGGGTCGGGTACCGACGACGGCTCCGGAGGTCTTGCGGTGTGTGTCAGCGGTGGTCGCTGCCCTGCGACTGCGATGCCGCACGCCCCGCCTCCAGGCGGGCCACCGGGATACGGAACGGTGAGCAGGACACGTAGTCCAGTCCCACCTCGTGGAAGAAGTGGACGGACTCGGGGTCGCCGCCGTGCTCGCCGCAGACGCCCAGCTTCAGGTCGGGGCGGGTGGCGCGGCCCGCCGTGGCGGCGGCCTGGACCAGGGAGCCCACGCCGTCCTTGTCGATCGTCTCGAACGGGCTGACGCCGAAGATGCCCTTCTCCAGGTAGGCCGTGAAGAACGAGGCCTCGACGTCGTCGCGGCTGAAGCCCCACACCGTCTGGGTCAGGTCGTTCGTGCCGAAGGAGAAGAACTCGGCGGCCTCGGCGATCTGACCGGCGGTCAGCGCGGCGCGCGGCAGCTCGATCATCGTGCCGATCGCCATCTTCAGCTTCGTGCCCGTGGCCGCCTCGACCTCCGCGATGACCTGGTCCGCTTCCTCACGCACGATCTCCAGTTCCTGGACCGTGCCGACGAGCGGAATCATGATCTCCGCGCGCGGGTCGCCCTTCGCCGCCTTGCGCTCGGCCGCGGCCTCGGCGATCGCCCGTACCTGCATCGTGAACAGACCCGGGATGACCAGACCGAGGCGCACGCCCCGCAGACCCAGCATCGGGTTCTGCTCGTGCAGGCGGTGCACGGCCTGGAGCAGGCGCAGTTCGTTCTCGTGCGGCTCCTGGCGGGACTCCGCCAGCGCCACGCGTACCGACAGTTCGGTGATGTCGGGCAGGAACTCGTGCAGCGGCGGGTCCAGCAGACGGATCGTCACCGGCAGGCCGTCCATCGCCTCGAAGAGCTCGACGAAGTCCTGCTTCTGCAGGGGGAGCAGTTCCTTGAGGGACTCGTCGCGCTCGGTCTCGGTGTCCGCCAGGATCAGGCGCTCGACCAGCTCGCGGCGGTCGCCCAGGAACATGTGCTCCGTGCGGCACAGGCCGATGCCCTGCGCGCCGAAGCGACGGGCGCGCAGCGCGTCCTCGGCGTTGTCCGCGTTCGCGCGGACCCTCAGGCGGCGCTTGCGGTCCGCGAAGGCCATGATCCGGTGGACCGCCTCGACCAGCTCGTCCGCGTCGTCGGCGCCCGCGTGCATCCGGCCCTCGAAGTACTCCACGACCGGGGAGGGGACCACCGGGACCTCGCCCAGGTAGACCTTGCCGGAGGAGCCGTCGATGGAGATCAGGTCGCCTTCCTCGACGACGTGACCGCCGGGCACGGTCATCCGCCGGCGCTTGGTGTCGACCTCCAGCTCCTCGGCGCCGCACACACAGGTCTTGCCCATGCCGCGCGCGACGACGGCCGCGTGGGAGGTCTTGCCGCCGCGCGAGGTCAGGATGCCCTCGGCCGCGATCATGCCGTCCAGGTCGTCGGGGTTCGTCTCGCGACGGACGAGGATCACCTTCTCGCCGGAGCGCGACCACTTCACCGCGGTGTACGAGTCGAAGACCGCCTTGCCGACCGCCGCGCCCGGCGAGGCCGCGATGCCCCGGCCGACCTGCTCGACCTTCGCATGCTCGTCGAACCGCGGGAACATCAGCTGCGCGAGCTGGGCGCCGGTGACGCGCTGGAGCGCCTCGGCCTCGTCGATCAGGCCCTGGTCCACCAGCTGCGTGGCGATACGGAAGGCCGCGCCCGCCGTGCGCTTGCCGACGCGGGTCTGCAGCATCCACAGCTGGCCGCGCTCGATGGTGAACTCGATGTCGCAGAGATCCTTGTAGTGGTTCTCCAGGGTCTCCATGATCTGCATCAGCTGGTCGTACGACTTCTTGTCGATCCGCTCCAGCTCGGCGAGCGGGACCGTGTTGCGGATGCCCGCGACCACGTCCTCGCCCTGCGCGTTCTGCAGGTAGTCGCCGTACACGCCCTGGTGGCCGGAGGCGGGGTCACGGGTGAACGCCACGCCCGTGCCCGAGTCGGGGCCCAGGTTGCCGAAGACCATCGAGCAGACGTTGACGGCGGTGCCCAGGTCGTGCGGGATGCGCTCCTGGCGGCGGTAGAGCTTCGCGCGGTCGCCGTTCCACGAGTCGAAGACCGCCTTGATGGCGAGGTCCATCTGCTCACGCGGGTCCTGCGGGAAGTCGCGCCCGGCCTCGGTCTTGACGATCTTCTTGAACTTGGTGACCAGCTTCTTGAGGTCCCCGGCCTCCAGCTCCGTGTCGACCGTGACCTTCTTGGCCGCCTTGGCCGCCTCGAGCGCGTCCTCGAAGAGGTCGCCGTCCACGCCGAGAACCGTCTTGCCGAACATCTGGATGAGACGGCGGTACGAGTCCCACGCGAAGCGCTCGTCGCCGGCCTGCTTGGCCAGGCCCTGCACGGACTTGTCGGAGAGGCCGATGTTCAGGACGGTGTCCATCATGCCCGGCATGGAGAACTTCGCGCCGGAACGGACGGAAACCAGGAGCGGGTTGTCGGCCTGGCCGAGCTTCTTGCCCATCCGCTCCTCGAGCGCGGCGAGGTGCGCACTCACCTCGTCACGCAGTGCCGCCGGCTCCTCGCCGCTGTCGAGGTAGACCTTGCAGGCCTCGGTGGTGATGGTGAAGCCCGGAGGGACGGGAAGGCCCAGGTTGGTCATCTCGGCGAGGTTCGCACCCTTGCCACCGAGGAGGTCCTTGAGGTCCTTGTTGCCCTCGGTGAAGTCATAAACGAACTTCACGCCCTCGACGCCGTTCTCAGCTACGTGGGGATCTTTGTTTTCCGACACGGTCTCGACTCCTCGAGGACGCGGTGGCTGCCCTGACGGCGAGGAACATACCCAGATCGAAGGCGCCTGGGTACGTCCACTTGCGCGTCATGCGCCCGTAACCACTCGTCCGCCACCGGATCGAAAGTCAAGGCTGAGCAAGCACTCACCGTCGGATGTTTTCACTTCTTGAACGCAACACCACCCAGGGGATGCCATACAGCGCTCATCTGAGCGGATCTCGGCACGTCTGATTTCGATCGATGAACGATCAAGGGGTGGCACTGAGTGCCACCCCTTGGAGAAGTGCAGCCGCCCAAGATCCGCTCATCTGAGCGCAACCCCTATCAGAGGTGGCGAGAATCACGCTATGCGAGGCGGGCCGATTTCACCATGCGGACGTGCATCCGGACGGAAACACGACCGTCACGCGCACGACGCCACACGCCTCGCCTCACCTCGCATCGCCTCGCCTCGCCTCGCCTCGCATCACAGGCATCACACACCTCGTACACGCCTCGAACCGCCTCACACGCCTCACCACGCCTCACACGCCGAGCGCGAGCAGCCTCTCCTCCACCCGCTCCGGGGCGTAGAGGTGCTCGACGACCAGCGCACCGGCCCCGACCAGGCCCGCACGCTCCCCGAGCTGCGAGGTCAGCACGTCCAAGTGCGCGGTGGAGCGGGGCAGCGCCCGCTGGTAGAGCAACTCCCGTACGCCCGTGAGGAAGGGTGTTCCGGCCAAATCTCCGGCGATCATCAGCACCCCCGGGTTCAGCAGGGTCACGACGGTCGCGAGGACGTCCCCGACTCCTCGCCCGGCCTCCCGTGCCAGTGCGGCGGCCTCGGGGTGCCCTGCGGTCAGCAGATCCCGTACGTCCGAGCCCGAGGTGGCCGGCACCCCCGCTTCGGCGAGCCGCCGTGCCACGGCGCCTCCGCTCGCGACGGCGGCAAGGCAGCCGTACGACCCGCACCGGCACAGCGCGTCGGCGCTCTCGGGGACGCGGATGTGCCCGATGTCCCCGGCGCCGCCGTCGATACCGCGGTAGATCCGGCCGTCCACGACCACGCCCGCGCCAATACCGGTGGAGACCTTGACCAGCACGAACGCCGAGCAGTCGGGGTGTCCGGTGCGCTGTTCGCCGTACGCCATCAGGTTGGCGTCGTTGTCGACGAGTACGGGCACGTCGGCGGCGCCGTGCGCGTGCTCCGCGAAGGCACGGCCGAGGCGCCCCCGTATGTCGTAGCCGTCCCAGCCCGGCATGATCGGCGGCTGGACGACCCGGCCGGTGTCACTGTCGACGGGCCCGGGGACGGCGATTCCTATGCCGCAGACCTCGTGCGCCCGGTGGCCCGCCTGGGGCAGCAACTCGGCGAACCAGCGGCCCAGTGCGCCCAGTACGGCATCCGGGCCGTCCTCGATGACCAGGATCCCGGAGTGCTCGGCAAGGATCTCGCCGGTCAGGGAGAGGACGGCGGCACGGGCGTGCCGTGTGTCGAGGTCGGCGGCAAGCACCACGGCGTGGGCGTCGTCGAACTCCAGGGTGATCGAGGGGCGGCCGCCCAGCGGGGAGTCGACCGGACCGCCCGCGCCCTCGCGCAGCCAGCCGGCCCGGAAGAGACGGTCCAGTCGCTGGCCGACCGTGGCCCGGGACAGGCCCGTGGCCTGCTGCAGAGCACCACGGGTCGTGGCGCGGCCACTGCGCACCAGTTCGAGCAGATCTCCGGCGCTGGCCTGGCTGCCCGGCTTTCCGGCTCTTCCGTTCATGCGCACCCCCTTGCGTTCACCAACCTTGCATTACATATTGAGTTTTGCGTGTTAAATAGACGTAACCCTAGGGTAGCCACTGCCGAACCGCTCGGCCGGACGTCTTTCGGGGAGACCTGAGTGGACCGCACGACCCAACTCACCGCCCTCCGTACGGAACTCACGGGTCCCGTGCGCACCTCCGGCTCACCGCCGGGGTCCGGCCCGGGTGAGATCGTCCATTCCGGGAGCCATGTATACGATCCGGCCAGGCCCTCGGGTTCGCTGCACGTCAGAGCGGCGCAAGTGCTGGAGGACAACTGGACGGGCACGTCCACGGTGCCCTCGCGCAGCCTGTATCCGCACCAGTGGTCGTGGGACTCGGCCTTCATCGCGATCGGGCTCCGGCATCTGTCGCCGCTCAGGGCCCAGACGGAGCTGGAGACGCTCCTCGACGCCCAGTGGGGGGACGGGCGCATCCCGCACATCGTCTTCAACCCCTCCGTGCCGCTCGACGCCTACTTCCCGAGCCCCGACTTCTGGCGCTCCTCGACCGCGGGGCGCGCTGCGGGCGCCCCGCGCACCGTACAGACCTCGGGCATCGTGCAGCCACCGGTGCACGCGCTGGCGGCCTGGCTGGTGCACCGCTCCGACCCGGGGCTGTCCAGGGCGCGCGGCTTCCTGACCCGGGTCTACCCGCGCCTTGCCGCCTGGCACCGCTATCTGCTGCACCGCCGGGACCTGGGCGGCGGCGGGCTCGCCTCGGTGGTCCACCCCTGGGAGCAGGGCATGGACAACAGCCCCACCTGGGACGCGCCGCTGTCCAGGATCACCCCGGCCCCGGCCCGTTCCTTCCGCCGCGCCGACCTCGCCCACGGCGCACCCGAGGACCGGCCGACGGACCTGGACTACGGGCGGTATGTGCAGCTGGCGACGGACTACCGGGACGGGGGGTACGCCGATGGCACAGACGAGGGGGCGGCTCGCAGGGCCCCGGTCGATGGCGGTGGTGGGAGACGGGCGGGCCGGTTCGCGGTGGAGGACCCGGCGTTCAACGCACTGCTGATCGCTTCGGAGCATGCCCTGGCGCGGATCGCACGCGAACTGGGCGCGACGGGGACGGCCCGGCACGCCCGCGCGGAGCGCCTGACGGTGGCGCTGATCGACCGGCTCTGGGATCCGGCGGAGGGGATGTTCTTCTGCCGGGACGTACGGGGCGGCGACACCCTCGTCCCCGAGCGCAGCATCTCCGGACTCATCCCGCTGCTCCTGCCCACGCTTCCCCGTGACATCGCCGCCGCACTCGTCCGTACCCTGCGCGGCCCGCACTTCGGGCTCGGCGGCGTCACCCGGCTCGTGCCGAGCTACGACCTGCTCGGCGAGGCCTTCGATCCGCACCGGTACTGGCGCGGGCCCGCCTGGTTCAACACCGGCTGGCTGCTGGAGCGCGGACTGCGGGCGCACGGGGAGCAGAGGGAGGCGGACGCGCTGCGCGGCACCCTGCTGGAGATCGCGGACACCTCGGACTTCGCGGAGTACGTCGACCCGTACACGGGCGAGGCGTGCGGAGCACTCGGCTTCGGCTGGACCGCCGCACTCACGCTCGATCTGCTTCAGCGGCGCCCCGGACACGGCGTGTCCCCCGTGGGCGCCGACGCATTCGACAAGAGTGACAAGGGAGGGGACCGGGGATGACGGACCGGCATCATCTTCTCGTGCACGGCGGGACGTTCGCCGCCGTGGGCGACGGCGGGGACATCAGCGGAGTGCGGGGCGGCGGCTCCCCGGCCGGGTTATTCGTACGCGACGCACGGCACCTGAGCCGGTGGCAGCTCACCGTCGACGGCGCCGTGCCCGAGACGCTCACGCCGGTCGCCGACGGGGACACGGCACGCTGCGTCCTCGTGCCGCGCGGTGGCCGGCAGGAACCGCCCGCGCACACCCTCTTCCGGGAACAGGCCGTCGCCGACGGCGCGTTCGTGGAGTCGCTGCGCGTCACCAGCAACCGCCCGGTGCCCACGACGGTCCGCGTCGCGGTCACCGCGGACGCCGATTTCACGGACCAGTTCGAACTGCGCTCCGACTACCGTACGTACGCCAAGTCGGGCGCCGTGCGCTCCCGCGAAGTCCTCGACGACGGCGTGGAGTTCAGCTACCGGCGCGGCGAGTGGCGGTCCTGTACGACAGTGACGGCCGAGCCCCCGCCGGACGGCGTCGAGGAAACAGGCACGGGCGCCCGGCGCCTGGTCTGGACGCTGGATCTGGAGCCGCACGGCTCCACGGAACTGGCGCTGCGGGTCGCGGCCCGGCCGCACGGGGCCCCACAGCACCCGGTGGTACCGCGCTCACCTGCCGCCGCCAACGACCAACTCCTCGCCGAAGAGGGCGCGTTCATGGAGGGCGTCGCCTTCCCCACCGGCTGGCCCGAACTGGCCACAGCCTGTTCGCGGGGCTTGTCCGACCTCGCCTCGCTCCAGATCCCGGCGACGGGTCCCGACGGCGAGGACCTGCGCGTCCCGGCGGCAGGCGCCCCCTGGTTCCTCACCCTCCTCGGCCGTGATGCGCTTCTCACCTCCCTCTTCGCGCTGCCCTACCGCCCCCAGCTGGCCGCGGCCACGCTCCCCGCGCTCGCTGCGACACAGGCGACCGAGGTCGGGGCGGATGCGGTGGCCCAGCCCGGGAAGATCGTGCACGAGGTACGGCACGGGGAACTGGCACACTTCGGGCAGGTGCCGTACGGGCGGTACTACGGCTCGGTCGATGCGACCCCCCTCTTCCTGGTGCTGCTCGGGGCGTACGTCGAGCAGACCGGGGACGTGGCACTGGCCCGTCGCCTCGAACCCAACGCCCGCGCCGCGATCGGCTGGATGCTGGACCACGGCGGGCTCACCTCCCGCGGCTACCTCGTCTACCGCGCCGACCAGGGCGGCCTCGCCAACCAGAACTGGAAGGACTCCCCCGGCGCGATCTGCTGCGCCGACGGCAGCCGTCCCCATGGGCCGGTGATGGCGGCGGGCGCGCAGGGGTACGCGTACGACGCGCTGCGCCGCACCGCGCAACTGGCGCGCGCCGTGTGGGAGGACGAGGTGTACGCGGCCCTCCTCGAACAGGCGGCCGGGGATCTGCGCGACCGCTTCCAGCGGGACTTCTGGATGGACGAACACTCCTTCCCGGCGCTGGCGTTGGACGGCGAGGGCCGCCAGGTGGACGCGCTCGCGTCGGACGCGGGCCATCTGCTGTGGTCCGGCCTGCTGGACAAGGAGTACGGGAAGCTGGTGGGCCGACGCCTGCTCGAACCGGACTTCTTCTCCGGCTGGGGCGTGCGCACGCTGGCCGCGGACCAGGCGGCGTACCACCCGATGTCGTACCACCGCGGCTCGGTCTGGCCGCACGACAACGCGCTGATCACGCTGGGGCTGGCGCGCTACGGGCTGCATGACGAGGCCCGTACGGTCGCACACGCGCTGGTCGACGCGGCGACGGCGACCGGCCACCGGCTGCCGGAGGTGCTCGCGGGGTACAGCCGCGACACCCACCCGGAACCGGTGCCGTATCCGCATGCGTGCATCCGCGAATCCCGCTCGGCGGCGACGCCGCTGGCGCTGCTGACCGCGGTGGGGGGCGCGTAGCGGGCGGCTCGGCCGACCGGAGACGTCCGGGGTCGCGCGGGCCGGGCGGGCGGCGCGGCCCCGGACCCGTGAGCGAGCAGGTTGACCTGGGGTTTGCCGGGTGTTTGCCGGGCTGTGGTGCACCGTGGTTGAACGTAGGTACTCGGCCACCCGTACGGGATGACGGCGGGTCTCCAGCCTCCCCAGCGTGGCCCGCCGCTCCACCACGGGCTTCAATACGGAAGGACCCTCGGGTTGCCTCTCAACACACGTTCACCACAGACGACGAAAAAGGCTGGGGCGGCCACGGAGAGGGTCCTGCCGGCGGAGGAAGAACCTGCGGGGGCAGGGAGAGGGACTCCGGGGACGGCCCAGACCGAGCCGGCCCCGGGGGGTCCCCCGGGCCCGCCGTCGGTAGTACTGCCGAAGCAGACAGCGGACGAACGAACCGAGCCTGAGCCGACGACGGTGGAGAAGCCCGCCACGCCGGAGTCGAAGACGGCAACGGAGTCGATGCCGGGCGACGGGAACGCCGGGTCCGCAGCCGGTGGTGCGGCGGATGCCGAGCCCGTGCTCGGGGGCGCGACAGAGGCGGGGTCCGTGTCCGGTGGCGCAACGGAGGCCGGGTCCGGAGCCGGGGGCGCGAGGGGTGCCAGGTCGGCGTCCGGCGTCACGGAGGAGCCCGAGCCGGCCGACGGGGTCGCCGAGTCCATAGCCGACGTGGTGGCTGATGCCGAGCCCGTAGCCGGGGACGCGGCGAAGGCCGAGCCCGCAGCCGGGGGCGCGGCGAAGGCCAAGCCCGCATCCGGCGACGTGGAAGACGCCGGGCCCGCGTTCGGCGACGCCACGGACGCCAAGCCCGCGTCCGGTGACGCGGAAGACACCGAGCCCGCAGCCGGGGGCGCGGCGGAGGCCGAGCCCCTGTCCGGCGACGCGGAAGACGCCGGGCCGGTAGCCGGCGTCGCGGCGGACGCCACACCCCTGCCCGGCGACGCGGAAGACACCGAGCCCGCAGCCGACGGCGCGACACACGCCAAGCCCATATCCCGCCACGCGGCAGACGCCAAGTCCGCCGACACGGACGCCAAGTCCATAGCCCGCGCCACAGCCGACACCGAGCCCGCGCCCGCGCCCGCGGCCACGACGAACGCCGAGCCCCAGACCCAGGCCGCGGCGAAGGCCAAGCCCGCATCCGGCGACGCCGCCCAGACCCGGGCCGCGAAGGATGTCGAGCCCATAGCCGGTGTCGCGGCGGACGCCAAGACCGAGTCCGGCGACGCGGAAGACGCCGAGCCCATAGCCGGTGTCGCGGCCGACGCCCAGTCCGTAGCGGGCATCGTGGCCGATGCCCAGTCGGCGTCCGGCGTCGCGGAGGAGCCCGAGCCGAAGCACGAAGCCGCCGCGGCACACGCGTCCGAGGACGACGCCGCCGCGCACGTGCCCGGGGACGACGCCCGCCCGGTGGCCGACCACTCGGCGAAGCCGACGGCCAAGGCGGCCGCGAACCCCGCGGGCGGAAGTGCTTCGCCCGGCAGGACCGCTTCGGGTGAAGCCCGTACCGACGCGGCAACCGACACCGAGTCCACCGAAGGCGCAGCCGAGACCGGGACCCCCTCCCCCGCCGAAGCCGAGGCGCCTCCCGCGGAAGGCGAAACCCCCACCCGCCGCCGGCGCACCTGGCGGGCCGACCACCCCCTCGTCGCCCGTGTCCTCGGTATCGGCGTCACCCTGCTCGCCGGGGTCATCGTCGTCGCCTCGCTCGTCCTGCCCAACCGGCCCCAGGACATCCAGCCCGCCTATTTCACGCGGCTCCCGGTGGAGGCGCTGATCGGTGCCGTCGTACTGACCGCGCTGCCGCGCCGGACGCGGCTGGTCACGGCCTGGCTCGGCGGGATCGTGCTCGGCGTGATGACCCTGCTCAACCTGCTGGACATCGGCTTCAACCAGTACCTCGGCCGCGGCTTCAACGTCATCCTCGACTGGCCCCTCTTCAGCGACGCCTACTCCTACCTCAAGGACACCCTCGGCGGGGCGGGCGCCCTGGGCACGCTGATCGCCGTCATCGCGATCGTCCTCGCCGTGCTCGTCGTCTCGGCGCTCGCCGTCGTCCGGCTCAGCAACCTGATGGTCCGCCACCGGGCCACCACCACGCGTGTCGTCCTCGTGCTGAGCATGGTGTGGATGACCTGCCAGTCCCTCAGCCTGCAGTACCAGGGTGTGCCGGTGGCCGCCGACCGCACCGTGTCGACGCTCCAGTTCCGCTCCGACAACATCCGTCAGACCATCCGCGACGAACGGGAGTTCGCCAAGATCGCCAAGGTCGACGCCTTCGGCAACACCCCGGCCTCCCAGCTCGTGCCGGACCTGCGCGGCAAGGACATGATCTTCACCTTCATCGAGAGCTACGGCCGCAGCGCGATCGAGGACCCGATCATGGCGCCCGGCGTCGACAAGACCCTCGACGACAGCACCGCGGCCCTGGCCAAAGCCGGCTTCCACGCCAAGAGCGGCTGGCTGACCTCGGCGACGTACGGCGGCAGCAGCTGGCTCGGTCACTCCACGTTCCTGTCGGGCCTGTGGATCGACAACCAGAACCGCTACCGCACGGTCACCGCGAGCGACCACCTCAGCCTCACCAAGGCCTTCAAGAAGACCGGCGCCTGGGACACGGTCGGCATCATGCCCGGTGTGCAGAAGGGCTGGCCGGAGGCGAAGTTCTACGGCCTCGACAAGGTCTACAACGCCTTCCAGATGGGCTACAAGGGCCCGAAGTTCAGCTGGTCGACCATGCCGGACCAGTACGCCCTGGAGGCCTTCCAGCGCCTGGAGCACAGCAAGAAGCGCGACAAGCCGCTGATGTCGGAGATCATCCTGACCTCCAGCCACACTCCCTGGGCGCCCATCCCCCAGATGGTCGGCTGGGACCAGCTGGGCAACGGCTCGATCTTCGACGGCATCCAGAAGGCCGGCCACCCGTCCTCGTACACGTACACCAGCGACGTCCACTCGAAGGAGGAGTACGGCAAGTCCGTCCAGTACTCGGTCACCAGCCTGACCCAGTTCCTGGAGCGCTACGGCAACGACAACACCGTGCTTGTCTTCCTCGGCGACCACCAGGCGAACGCCCACGTCAGCGGCAACCGCGCCAGCCATGACGTGCCGTGCGTGATCGTCGCCAAGGACCCGAAGGTGCTCGCGAAGATCGCCGACTGGGGCTGGTCCGACGGCCTGCGGCCCGCGCACAACGCCCCGGTGTGGAAGATGAGTTCGTTCCGCGACCGCTTCCTGACGGCATTCGGCTCGACGCCGCACCCGTCGAAGGGCTGATCAGCCGCCCGAGGTGTCCAGCTCCGCGTCCTCGCCGACCCCCGCGCAGTCGTACGGGTCCTTCAGCCAGCCGTCCGGCAGCACCACCCGGTTGTTGCCGGACGTACGGCCGCGGGGCCCGTCGGCGCCCACCGGCCAGGCCTGGTCGAGGTCCAGCTCGTCCAGGCCGGCCCGGAGTTCCTCCAGCGACGAGGTGATCGCGAGCCGCTTGCGCATGTCCGAACCTACCGCGAAGCCCTTCAGGTACCAGGCCACGTGCTTGCGGAAGTCGATGACCCCGCGCGACTCGTCGCCGATCCACTCGCCGAGCAGGGTGGCGTGCCGGACCATGACATCGGCCACTTCGCGCAACACCGGCCGCCGACTGTATCCATCCGTGCCTCCGGCACGGGCGGTACGCCCCTCGAAGGCCGCCACCAGGTCCGCGAACAGCCATGGGCGGCCGAGGCACCCACGCCCCACAACCACTCCGTCGCAGCCCGTCTCGCGCACCATCCGCAGCGCGTCCTCGGCCGACCAGATGTCGCCGTTGCCGAGCACGGGGATCTCCGGCACATGCTCCTTCAGCCGCGCGATCGCGTCCCAGTCCGCCGTGCCCCCGTAGTGCTGGGCCGCCGTACGGCCGTGCAGCGCAATGGCCGTGACGCCCTCCTCGACGGCGATCCGCCCGGCGTCGAGGTAGGTGATGTGGTCGTCGTCGATGCCCTTGCGCATCTTCATGGTGACGGGGAGGTCGCCGGCGCCGCTGACGGCTTCCCGCAGGATCGCCCGCAGCAGGTTGCGCTTGTACGGGAGGGCCGACCCGCCGCCCTTCCTCGTCACCTTCGGCACCGGGCAGCCGAAGTTCAGGTCGATGTGGTCGGCCAGGTCCTCCTCCGCGATCATGCGGACGGCCTTGCCGACGGTCGCCGGGTCCACGCCGTACAGCTGGATCGAGCGCGGCTTCTCGGTCGCGTCGAAGTGGATCAGCTGCATGGTCTTCTCGTTGCGCTCGACCAGCGCCCGGGTCGTGATCATCTCGCTCACGAACAGCCCCTTGCCGCCGCTGAACTCCCTGCACAGCGTGCGGAACGGCGCGTTCGTGATCCCGGCCATGGGCGCGAGCACGACGGGCGGCTGGACTGCGTGCGGGCCGATCTGCAACGTCGGGGTCATCGTGGGCGTGGACATTCCCCCATTGTCACGTACGCGGGCGGGTACTCGGCACTGCCGATCATGTAGCGACAATTAGTTAGACACACTATCGATTTTGGCGTACGATGGGCCGCATGCCCGAGCTCAGCCCCCGCCGGCGCCTGCTGGTGCTCGCGATCTGCTGCATGAGCCTGCTGATCGTGAGCCTCGACAACACCGTCCTGAACGTCGCGCTGCCCTCCATGCAGAGGGAGTTGCACGCGAGCGTGGCGGGCCTGCAGTGGACCATCGACGCGTACACGCTGGTCCTGGCCTCGCTGCTGATGCTCGCGGGCTCGACGGCGGACCGCATCGGCCGCCGCAGGGTCTTCCAGACCGGTCTTGTGCTCTTCACGATCGGCTCGGTCCTGTGCTCTCTCGCCCCGAATCTGGCCCTGCTGGTCGCCTTCCGCATGGTGCAGGCCGTGGGCGGTTCGATGCTCAACCCGGTCGCGATGTCGATCATCACCAACACCTTCACGGACCCGCGTGAGCGCGCCCGCGCGATCGGCGTGTGGGGCGGGGTGGTCGGCATATCCATGGCGGCGGGCCCGATCGTCGGCGGTCTGCTGGTCGACTCGGTCGGCTGGCGCTCGATCTTCTGGATCAACCTGCCGGTGGGCGTCGCCGCGCTGCTGCTCACCTTTCTGTACGTCCCGGAGTCCCGCGCCCCGAAGGCGCGCCGCCCGGACCCGGTGGGCCAGCTCCTGGTGATCGTTCTGCTGGGCTCCCTGACGTACGCGATCATCGGGGCGCCGGACTCGACCGCCGGGCACACCCTGGCCTTCGGCGCGCTTGCGCTGGCCGCGCTGCTCGCCCTGCTCCGGTACGAGCCCCGGCGCGCGGAGCCCCTCATCGACCTGCGCTTCTTCCGTTCGGTGCCGTTCAGCGGGGCGACGGTGATCGCGATCAGCGCGTTCGCGGCGCTCAGCGGCTTCCTGTTCCTGTCGACGCTCTACCTGCAGAACGTACGCGGTCTGGACGCGCTGCACGCGGGCCTGTGGATGCTGCCGATGGCGGTCATGTGCTTGGTGTGCGCCCCGGTCTCCGGCCGGCTGGTCGGCAACCGCGGCCCCCGCCTCTCCCTGCTGACGGCCGGGATCACGATGACGGCGAGCGGTCTGCTGTTCGCGGCCTTCGAGGGCGAGACGTCGAACGTCACTCTGGTGATCGGCTACGTCCTCTTCGGCCTGGGCTTCGGCTTCGTGAACGCGCCCATCACCAACACGGCCGTCTCCGGCATGCCGCGCGCCCAGGCCGGGGTCGCCGCCGCCGTGGCCTCCACCAGCCGCCAGATCGGCGGCACGCTGGGCGTCGCGGTGGTCGGCGCGGTCCTGGCCTCGGGCGTGCACGCGGGCCCGTACAAAGAGGTGTTCGTCCAGGCCGCCCGCCCCGGCTGGTGGATCCTCACCGGCTGCGGCCTTGCGGTCCTGGCCCTGGGCATCCTGACGACGGGCCGCTGGGCACGCGGGACGGCGGAACGGGCCGCGGGCCGGTTCCATGAGACCGAGGTACGGGACACGACGGGCGTGCGCGCATAGTCCGCGACCGGCGTCATCGCCGCTCGATGACCTGGTTGAACAGCGCGAGCGCCCCGCCGCCGGCGCCTCCCGCGGTCACGACGGCCTCGGGCCACGGGTGGTGCGCCGCAAGCCAGAGGGCTCCGGCCGCCACCGCGGTGAGAACGGACAGCAGGAGCACGAGCGCGCCCCTCATGCCGATCAGTGCCCCGCTCGGCGCCGGAGGCTCAGAAGGCCGGCCCTGGGGTGACGGCTCGATCACGATGTACTCCCTCGGAAACGCAACGGGTTGTGCGGTGTTCTCACGCCACACGGTGCTGCGGAGGGCCGTTCGGTTGCACCGCTTCACGCGGAAGTCGTCCGAAGTCGGACCGGGGCCGCACGGTCCGTCGGTACAGTTCCGAACGGAACCGAACGGTTGACCGCGAGGACGGGGGCGGCGGTGGGGAACGACTGGTTGCCGGATCCGGAGTCCATCCAGACCCGGGCCGACCTGGCACACGGTCTCCAGGCGCTGCGTGAGGGGGCGGGCCGAAGTTACGGACGGGCGGCGAGGGCGGCCGGGGTCTCCCGGTCGACGGCCAACGCCATGTGCCGGGGACAGTCCCTCCCCAGAGAGGAAACGCTCGATCGGTTCGTGAAGGCCCTGGGGGCGGACCCGGCGCCGTGGACGAAGGCGCTCCGCCGCATCAGGCGCAACGAGGCGGGTGAGGTTCCGCCTCCCGCCTCCGCCCGCCCGGCCGCGGACGTCATCGTCGAGCTGCGGCCCTGGGTGACGTACTACGACCGGGACACCTACCCGCAGGAACTGCTCCGGAACGTCCCCACCGAACCCGAGGACGGCTGGCCGGAAGGCGGTGATCTCGCCGAATTCCCCGCGCTTCTGGGGCGCCTGACGAGCTGCCATGTCCGCGTGCAGGCCGTGACCTGTCATCGCGGGATCGCCGTACCCGTCGACTCGCCCGAGCGGTTCTGGGCGCTGGTGGCGACCGACATCGTGTTGCGTGAGTCCGGCGGCCGCCGGTTCGAAGGCTCCCGTAAGTGGCTGGTCAGGCAGACCGAGGAGATCATCGGCGGGCAGGGCGCAGGGCAACCGGGCCGACTGGCGCTGATCTGGCGGACGTTGTTCGAGGTGCTGCTGCAGGGCGAGGATCCGGCACGCTGCGCCTGGCCGCCACGGCAGATCGTCAAGGATGTCGCCGACGCGTTGAACGCGAAACCGCTCCGCCTGCGCAGGGTGATGGACTGGCTGTTCGAGGTCTTCCCCGCCGACGACATCGTGGGCGACGGCCTGCGGGAGGCTTGGGAGCAATACACGGCCACACGGTTCCCGGGCCTGTCGAGCGCCGACTCCGGCTCCTTCGCCCCGCGGCTCGTCCCCATCGCCGGGGGGAATCTGTGCCCGTATCCCTTCCAAGCGATGCGCTTGCCGCTCACCGAACGTCATCTGGCGCTTCTGCTGGGCAAGGCGGCATCAGCCGATACCGGCCTGCCGCTTCCGTACCTGCTCGGCTCACAGTCCGAGGAGAGGGGCGACACCCTGGGGAAGTTCCTCCGCGATCTGATCGGCCGCTGTCTGGTGCTCACGCGGTCCGAATCCGACGAGGACTGGGTCTGGGCGGTGCCCACGGCGCCCGAATGGCTGGAGCTGTCCGGCTGTGCGACCGACGGCCGACTGTATCCCTGGGGGACGGAGTTGCCGACACCCCGCCACGCCAACCTCCGTTATCCCGGCGGGCCTAAGGCGGTGAAACCGGTGGGGCTGCAGTCCGAGGGCAAGTCGCACACCGATGTCTGGGACTGCTGCGGCAACGTCCATGAAGTCGTCGTGTGGCGCCCGCGCTTTCTCGATCAAAAGGCCCCCGCCCTGCCCGACTTCCGCCTGGCGGGGGCGAGTTTCCGCAACCGGCCCGAGAACGCCTCGTGCTGGACCTTCCGCCGGTTCATCCCGGAACCCTGGCTGCCGTCCCGGCAGAACGTCGGCCTCCGGCTCATCAAGTACCGCAGCACGGACGCCGTCCTGCGGACGCAGGCGCTCAAGGACTTCCACAGCATGCGGCAGCGGCCGCACGGGGTGGAAAGCGGCACCCCGGACTGAGCTGAGCCGCACTGAGCTAAGCCGCCGCCCTCTCCCTCTCCACCGCGATCGTCAGCAGTCTCTCCAGCCCCCTGCGCGACTCTGCGTCGGCCGGCGCATACGTCACCATCCGCGACCCGTTGTGCGGCCCCAGCCACAGATCCGTATGGTCCAGCGTGAGCAGGCCGACGTGAGCGTTGCGGAACTGCTTCCGCTTGCTGCGGGCGCCCACCACCTCGTGCCGCTCCCAGTTCTCGCGGAACTCGGCGGACTCGGCCGTCAGTCGCTTGAGCAGCATCTTCCAGGTGGGATCGCCGAGATTGCCGGCCATGGCACCGCGCAGCTTGGCGGCCATGAGCCGCAAGGCCTCTTCGCGCTGCACCATCGACGTCTTCCAGTCGGCGTTCGTGTAGGCCAGCACCATGCAGTTGCGGTCCACCGGCGCCACGGCGTCGAGGTCGCAGAGCAGCAGCCCGTACGTGCGGTTGTAGGCGAGGATGTCGTACCGGCTGTTCTGGATGCAGGCCGGTATCGGCTCCAGCTGTTCCAGGAGGGCGCGCTGGGCCGGGGTGATGCCCGGGCAGTTCGAGCCGGGCGTGGGGTCGACGGCCCCGGCCAGGTTGAACAGATGGGCACGCTCACCGGGGTCGAGCAGCAGGGCGCGGGCGAGGGCGTCGAGGACCTGGACGGAGACCTGGATGTCCCGGGCCTGCTCCAGCCAGGTGTACCAGGTGACGCCGACCGCGGAGAGCTGTGCGACCTCCTCGCGGCGCAGCCCCGGAGTACGGCGGCGCCGGCCGCGGGGCAGTCCGACCTGCTCGGGGGTGATGTGCTCGCGGCGGTGCCGGAGGAACGCGGCCAGCTCGTGCCGCCGGAAGTCGGATTCGCGAGTCTCGCGAGCCTCGGACTCCCGGGCCTTTGAAGCCGTCGGCGTCTCCTGCACCATGGTCGTCATGCCTCCACCCTGCCGTCCTCAGGACCCTGTTTCCAGGTAGTGCTTGTACCAGGATAAAGAAACTCTGGTACCACCCTGAGAGAAGGCGGAGTCTCGAAGGCGTGACCGAAACTCTGACTTCCCGTACCGTCCGCTCGCCGGTGGCGGAGCCCCAGTTGGGCGGGCTCGGACTGTTCACGGTGCTGCTGGCCGCGGCACTTCCCCTCATCGACTTCTTCATCGTCAACGTCGCCCTCCCGACGATGGGCAAGGACCTGCACGCGAGCGAGGCGGTCCTCGAACTCGTCGTCTCCGGGTACGGGCTCGCGTACGCCGTCCTGCTCGTCCTGGGCGGCCGCCTGGGCGACCTCTTCGGCCGGCGTGAGCTCTTCCTCGGCGGGATGGCGGCGTTCGGCGTGACCTCGCTGGCGTGCGGGCTCGCGCCGAACGCCTGGACGCTGGTGGCGGCTCGCGTCGCGCAGGGCGCGGCGGCCGCGGCGATGCTGCCGCAGGTGCTCGCCACGATCCAGGCCGCGACCAGCGGGCACCGCCGTGCCAAGGCGATGGGCCTGTACGGCGCGACGGCCGGACTCTCCATGGTCGCCGGACAGATCCTCGGCGGCGTGCTCGTGGCCGCGGACATCGCGGGCACCGGCTGGCGGTCGGTGTTCCTCGTCAACGTCCCGGTCGTGGTGGTCGGCCTGGTCCTGGCCGCGCGGACCATCCCGGAGACCCGCTCGCAGCACCCGGAGCCGGTGGACGGCCCCGGCACCGTACTGCTCGCCGTGTCGCTGCTGACCCTGCTCGCGCCGCTGACCGAGGGCCGCGCGGCGGGCTGGCCGCTGTGGACCTGGCTGGCGCTGGCCGCGTTCCCGTTCGTGGCGTGGGCGTTCTACGCCGTCGAGCGCCGGGCGGACCGGCAGGGCCGTACGCCGCTGGTTCCGCCGAGCCTGTTCGCACTGGTGTCGCTGCGCCGCGGGCTGATCATGATCGTGCCGTTCTCCATCGGCTTCAGCGGGTTCATGTTCGTGATCGCGGTGGCACTGCAGCGCGGCGCCGGGCTCGGTCCGGTGGCGGCGGGGCTGACGCTCACGCCCATGGCGGTGGTGTTCTTCCTCGTCTCGCTGTGGGGGCCGCGTCTCGTCGCCCGTTTCGGCACCCGCGTGGTGACCGCCGGCGGGCTGATCCAGGGGGTCGGTGTGGCGCTGATGACGCTCGCCGCCTGGCGCTCCTGGCCGCACCTGGGCTTCGTCGAGCTGCTGCCGGGCGCGGCGGTGGCCGGTGCCGGCCAGTCCCTCCAGCTCCCGGTCGTCCTCCGGCTCATCCTCTCCGAGGTGCCGCCGGCCCGGGCGGGCGTCGGCAGCGGCGTCATGGTCACCACCCAGCAGTCGGCGCTGGCGCTGGGCGTGGCGACGCTCGGCTCCCTCTTCCTGGCCCTGGTGCCCAGCATGGGCATGCGGGACGCGCTGGTGACCACGCTCCTGGTCCAGCTGGCCGGGATCGCCCTGACGATCGCCCTGAGCATGCGCCTGCCACGCACGATCGGCTAGCGCGGCTCCGGCCGGGCGGTGCCCCGCGCCCCTCAGGGGGCGCGGGGCCGCCGGGTGCCCGGAGAGGGCCCGCCGGGACCGGTCCACCGATTCGACGCCCAATACCCCCCGTTGATCTTCCCGTTGCTGCACACTCCTTGCTGCGCAAGCGGACAGGTACTTCCTGGAGGCGTCATGCTGCAGATCAACACGAGCAAGGTCAGCCGCTGGGACCAGCACGGGCGCGAGCACGTGGTACGGGTCCAGCGGGCGGGAGTGCAGCGCACGATCAGCTGCGAGACATGTGGCTGGCGCAAGAACGCGCAGTTCCTGCCGTGGCTGAAGGCGGAGGAACACCTCGCGGAGGCACACCAGGCGACGGTGGACCCGGCGGAGGGTTAGCCGCCGAGGGCCACCGCGATGTCGTCCGGCACCCCGGTCCGGTGCGGACGGTGGCCACGCACCTCACCGGCGACTGCGGAGGCGGAGCCGGTGGGCATCGCCATCACCCTTCCTCGGATCGGCGGGCGCGCAGTGTCCGCACCTTGTGGCGGTTGCCGCAGTGCTCCATGGAGCACCAGCGGCGGCGGCCCGGACGGGATGTGTCGACGTACACCAACTGGCAGTCGTCGGCGGCGCACATGCGGATGCGATGCGCGCAGGGGCCGGTGAGCAGGTCCACGGCGTCGCGGGCGACGGTGGACAGCAGCTGGGCGCCAGTGCCGGGCCCGGCCCAGGCCCGTGCGCCGTCGGCGCCGATGGCGGGGGTGAGGGGCGGCCGTGTGGCCGCGTCGTTGACGATGCCTACGTCGTCCGCGGCACCCGGTGCCCCTTCCGTACGCGCGATGACGACCCGCCACAGCGCATCCCGCACCCTCCGTGCCGCCGTGAGCTCGTCCTCTGCGATCTCCAGGACGGGCGCCGGTGACAGCCGGGACCGCTGCGCCCAGGCGGCCAGGTCGGCGGGCTCGTACAGCGTCTCGTACCGCCGGAAGGCTCCCGGCCCGCCCGTGGTGAGCAGCTCCAGGCTCAGGGCGCCCGCGTCGAATCGGTAGGCGGCCCCGGTGTGGGACCGCAGCACGATTCCGTTCCCCTCGGCCCCGCTCATGGACGACGACCCCATGTAACCAATATAACCGGTTACATGACACTGGACTGGAAGCTGGTCGTGGACGCCCGTGACGCCCTTGCCCTGGCGGACTTCTGGGCGGCGGCACTGGGGTACGAGGTCGAGGACAACAGCGCGCTGATCGCCCGTCTGCTGGCGGCGGGCCAGTTGCCGCAGGCGGCGGTCGCCGAGCACAACGGCACGCGTGTCTTCCGGGGTTTCGCGGCGATCCGGCACCCTCAGGACCCGTACGACGAGGAGACGGGCATCGGCCGGGGCCGCCGCATCCTCTTCCAGGACGTCCCGGAGCCGAAATCCACGAAGAACCGCCTGCACATCGACGTCCACGCCGGCCCCGACGCCCGCGACGCGACGGTCGCCCGCCTGGAGTCCCTGGGCGCCACCCGCGTCGAGGAGGAGGACAAGGGTCCGGGCGGCCGCTGGTGGGTCATGCGGGACCCGGAGGGCAATGAGTTCTGCGTCGCCTGAGCGCGGTGAGCACGGTCCGCGTCAGGCGTCGGCCCGCAGCCCTCGCACCAGAAGGTCCACCACCGCCGCGAACTCCTCCTCGACCCCCGGCTGCCGCCACTCCGCCGCGTGGGCCGGGTCGTGGAAGCGCCCGGTCGCCTGGAAGACCGCACGGGCCGTGACCGCCGGGTCGGGGGTGGCTGCGAACGTGCCGCGTGCGACACCGTCACGGACGATCGCCGTGAGCTGGGCGGTCAGCTCCACGATGTGCTGGTCCACCGCCTCACTGCTCTCCCCGGCCAGCACGCTGAAGGTGGCGAACAGCTCGGGGTCGTCCCCCGCCTTGCGCCGCTTGGCGTCGAAGAGCGCCCGCAGCCAGTCCCGCAGCCGTGCCTCGGGATCCCGCCCCTCGGTGACGAACCCGGCCAGGACCTCGGCCGTACGGTCAAGCCACCGCTTCGTGACCGCGTCCCGCAGCGCCGCCTTCGTACGGAAGTGGCGGTACACGCTGCCATGGCTGACGCCGAGCGCACGGGCCACGTCCACCACGGTGGCCTTGGCCGGGCCGTGGCGGCGCAGCACCTCCTCGGTCGCCTCGAGGATGCGCTCGGCGGTCAGGGTCTCGGTGCTCGGTGCCATGACCTAGACCGTACCCGGCACCGGGATCACTCCTTCGTGCCGAGGCGCGTCATGTGCGAGGCGGGGTAGCGGTCGCCGGCCGCCGCATCCGCAGGTACGGCCTCCTCGATCGCCGTCAGGTCGGCCTCGTCCAGTGTCACGTCCAGCGCACCCAGCGACTCCGCCAGCCGCTCCCGGGTGCGTGCGCCGACCAGCGGCACGATGTCCTCACCGCGTGAGAGCACCCAGGCGATCGCGATCTGCGCGACCGTCACGCCCTTCTGCTCGGCGATCTTCCGCAGCGCCTCGACCAGGTTCAGATTGTGCTGGAGGTTCTCGCCCTGGAAGCGGGGCGAGAACGCCCGGAAGTCGCCCGCGGCGAGCTGCCGGTCGCGGGTGAAGTGGCCGGAGATCAGACCGCGGGACAGGACGCCGTAGGCGGTGATGGCGATGCCCAGCTCGCGGGTGGTCGGCAGGATCTCGTCCTCGATGTCCCGCGAGATCAGCGAGTACTCGATCTGCAGGTCGGCGATCGGTGCGGTGGCGGCGGCCCGGCGGATGATGTCGGCGCCGACCTCGCTGAGGCCGATGTGCCGGACATACCCCTTCTCGACCAGTTCCGCGATCGCGCCGACCGTCTCCTCGATCGGCACGTCCGGGTCGGCGCGGGCGATGCGGTAGACGTCGATGTGGTCGACGCCGAGGCGCTGGAGCGAGTACGCGGCGAAGTTCTTCACGGCGGCGGGGCGGCCGTCGTAGCCGACCCAGTTGCTCTCCGGGTCGCGCAGGGCGCCGAACTTCACGCTCAGCAGGGCCTGTTCACGACGGGCCGCGGGGGCGGCGCGCAGGGCCTCGCCGATCAGCATCTCGTTGTGGCCCATGCCGTAGAAATCGCCGGTGTCGAGCAGAGTCACGCTCGCTTCGAGGGCGGCATGGATGGTGGCGATGGACTCGGCCCGGTCCGCCTCGCCGTAGAACGCGGACATGCCCATGCAGCCGAGGCCGAGGGCCGAGACCTGGGGGCCGGTGGTGCCGAGGGGGCGGGTGTGCATGACAGCTCCTTGGTATTCCGTGGACCTTTCTCCAGCATCACATGACAGCTGACAGATTTCAATATCTGTCAGCTGTCATGTGATGCTGGGCGCGAAAAAACGCCGGGCGGGCTGGAAACTCCAGCCCGCCCGGCGTCCGGGAACTTCGCGAAGCGACTAGCAGCCGATGAGCCGCCCGGCCAGGTAACCCTCGATCTGGTCGAGGGACACACGCTCCTGCTTCATCGAGTCCCGCTCACGCACCGTCACCGCATTGTCGTCCAGCGTGTCGAAGTCGACCGTCACGCAGTACGGCGTACCGATCTCGTCCTGGCGCCGGTAGCGGCGGCCGATCGCGCCCGCGTCGTCGAACTCGATGTTCCAGTGCTGGCGCAGTGCCTGCGCCAGACCCTTGGCCTTCGGGGACAGCTCCGGGTTCCGGGACAGCGGCAGCACCGCGACCTTCACGGGAGCCAGGCGGTGGTCCAGGCGCAGCACCGTGCGCTTCTCCATCTTGCCCTTGGCGTTCGGCGCCTCGTCCTCGACGTAGGAGTCGAGGAGGAAGGCCAGCATGGTGCGGCCGACACCGGCCGCGGGCTCGATGACATAGGGGGTCCAGCGCTCGCTGGCCTCCTGGTCGAAGTAGGAGAGGTCCTGGCCGGAGGCCTTGGAGTGCGCACCCAGGTCGTAGTCCGTCCGGTTCGCGACACCCTCCAGCTCGCCCCACTCGTTGCCGCCGAACTGGAAGCGGTACTCGATGTCGGCCGTGCGCTTGGAGTAGTGGGAGAGCTTCTCCTTCGGGTGCTCGTACCAGCGCATGTTCTCTTCACGCAGGCCAAGGCCCGTGTACCAGTTCCAGCGCTCCTGCATCCAGTACTCGTGCCACTTCTCGTCCTCGCCCGGCTTGACGAAGAACTCCATCTCCATCTGCTCGAACTCGCGGGTGCGGAAGATGAAGTTGCCCGGCGTGATCTCGTTGCGGAACGACTTGCCCATCTGCGCGATGCCGAACGGCGGCTTGCGGCGCGAGGTCTGCTGGACCTGGGCGAAGTTGGTGAAGATGCCCTGCGCGGTCTCGGGGCGCAGATACGCGATCGAGCCGCTGTCCTGCGTCGGGCCGAGGTGGGTGGAGAGCAGACCGGAGAACTGCTTGGGCTCGGTGAACATGCCCTTGTTGCCGCAGTTGGGGCAGTTGACGTCCGCGAGGCCGTTCTCCGGGAGGCGGCCGTGCTTGGCCTCGTACGCCTCTTCCAGGTGGTCGGCGCGGAAACGCTTGTGACAGGAGGTGCACTCGGTCAGCGGGTCGGTGAAGGTGGCGACGTGACCGGAGGCCACCCAGACCTCGGTCGCCAGGATCACCGAAGAGTCGATACCGACGACGTCCTCGCGCGACGTCACCATGTAGCGCCACCACTGGCGCTTGATGTTCTCCTTGAGCTCGACACCCAGCGGTCCGTAGTCCCAGGCGGCACGCTGACCGCCGTAGATCTCGCTGCACGGGAATACGAAGCCACGGCGCTTGCTCAGGCTGACGATGGTGTCGATCTTGTCGGCGGCCACGGTGCTCTCTTCATTACGACGACGGGCGACGAAGCGACTGCTTCAGAGCATTGCTTCAGAGCGAATGCTTCAGGTTACCGGCGGGGGCTCCCCTCCAATCAAATCGGTATGGCACCTCGGGCACACCGACGCCTTACCCGGAGGCTTGTTGACAACGGTTTCCATATTTGTTGAAAATGACTGTCATGAACGTACGACGACGCCTCATACCGGCGGCCGCCCTGACCGGGGTCACCGCACTCACGCTCGCGGCGACCTCCGCCTGCTCCTCCGCCGGCGCCGCGGCCGGCAACACCGGCAAGTTCGACGTCGTCGCGTCCTTCTATCCGATGGCCTTCCTCGCCGAGCAGATCGGCGGGAACTACGTGCACGTGACCAGTCTGACGCAGCCCGGCCAGGAACCGCACGACCTGGAGATCAGCGCCAAGCAGACCGCGCAGCTCCAGGAGTCCGACGCGGTCCTCTACCTCAAGAACCTCCAGCCCTCCGTCGACGACGCGGTGGCCCAGTCCGAGGTCAGGACCAAGATCGACGCCGCCTCCCTGACCACCCTTGAGGAGCACGGCAACGAGGTCGGCGGACACGCGGCCGCCCGCGACACGACCAAGGGCGAGGAGTCCGGCGGCAAGGACCCCCACATCTGGCTCGACCCGGTGCGCTACGCCGAGGTCGCCAAGGGCGTCGGCAAGGCCTTCGAGAAGGCGGACCCCAAGCACGCGGACACGTACCGGAAGAACACCGACGCTCTGGTCAAGAAGCTCGACGACCTCAATACGCAGTTCGCGCAGGGCCTGAAGAACACCAGGAGCAAGGTCTTCATCACCACGCACGCCGCCTTCGGCTACCTCGCCGAGCGCTACGGCCTCACCGAAGAGGCCATCAACGGCCTGGACCCGGAGTCCGAGCCCAGCGCCGCCCGCGTCCGCGACCTCGAGAAGATGGCGCAGGCCGACGGCGTCACCACGGTCTTCTACGAGACGCTCGTCAGCGACAAGACCGCGCAGACCATCGCCAAGGACGCGAACCTCAGGACGGACGTCCTCGACCCGATCGAGGGCATCACGCCGAAGTCCCGCGGCACCGACTACTTCTCGGTCCAGGAAGCGAACCTCAAGGCTCTGCAGACAGCCCTGGGAACCAAGTGATCATTACGGAGGACGGCATGACCCAGCCCGTCATATCGCTGCGCGGCGTCCGCGCCGACCTGGGCTCGCGCCCCGTCCTGCGCGGCATCGACCTCACCGTGCACCGCGGAGAGGTCGTCGCGCTGCTCGGGGCGAACGGCTCGGGCAAGTCGACCGCCGTGCGCAGTGTGATCGGCCAGGTGCCGGTGAGCGCCGGCGAGGTCGAGCTGTTCGGCACCCCGCAGCGCCGTTTCCGCGACTGGCGGCGCGTCGGATACGTGCCGCAGCGCACCACGGCCGCGGGCGGCGTGCCCGCCACGGTGACCGAGGTGGTCTCCTCCGGCCGGCTCTCCCGGGCCCGCTTCGGCATCCTGCGCGGGGCCGACCACGAGGCGGTACGACACGCCCTGGAGCTGGTCGGCATGGCGGACCGGGCGAAGGACTCCGTCAACGCGCTGTCCGGCGGCCAGCACCAGCGTGTGCTGATCGCCCGCGCGCTCGCCTCCGAACCCGAACTGCTGATCATGGACGAACCGATGGCGGGCGTCGACCTGGCGAGCCAGGAGGTGCTCGCACAGACGCTCAAGGGCCAGGTGGCGTCCGGCGCGACCGTGCTGCTGGTGCTGCACGAACTGGGCCCCCTGGAGCCGCTGATCGACCGGGCGGTCGTCCTGCGCGACGGCTGCGTCCTGCACGACGGCCCGCCCCCGAAGGCCGTCGGCCAGCATGCCCTGCCCGGCCACGACCACGTACACCCGCACGCGACGGCGGGCACCGAACCGATCCGTACGGGGCTGCTGAGCTGATGGACTTCCTGAACTACGCCTTCATGCAGCGGGCCCTGCTCGCCGCCGTCCTGGTCGGCATCACCGCGCCGGCCGTCGGCATCTACCTCGTACAGCGACGCCAGGCTCTGATGGGCGACGGCATCGGCCATGTGGCGATGACGGGCGTCGGCCTGGGCTTCCTGCTGTCCACCTCCCCGGTGTGGATGGCGACGGCCGTCTCCGTCCTCGGCGCGGTCCTGATGGAACTGATCCGCTGGTACGGAAGGACGCGCGGCGACATCGCGCTCGCGATGCTCTTCTACGGCGGCATGGCCGGCGGCGTGATGTTCATCAACCTCGCGCCCGGCGGCTCGAACGCGAACCTGACCTCGTATCTGTTCGGCTCGCTCTCCACGGTGTCGCAGTCGGACGTCGTGGCGATCTGCCTGCTCGCGGCCTTCGTCGTGCTGGTCACCCTCGGCCTGCGCCGCCAGCTCTTCGCGGTCAGCCAGGACGAGGAGTTCGCGCGGGTGACGGGCCTTCCGGTGCGCGCGCTGAACCTGCTGACGGCGGTCACCGCGGCGGTGACGGTGACGGTCGCGATGCGCGTGGTGGGTCTGCTCCTGGTCTCCGCCCTGATGGTGGTCCCGGTGGCGGCGGCGCAGCAGCTGGGCCGCAGTTTCGCGGCGACCTTCGCGATCGCGGTCGCCATCGGTGTGACCGTGACCACCAGCGGCACGATCACGTCGTACTACCAGGACGTACCGCCCGGCGCGACGATCGTGCTGCTGACGATCGCGGCGTTCATCGCGCTGACGGCGCTGGCCGCTCCGCTCGCCCGGCGGCGCGCCCGCGCGACGGCCGCCGCGCAGTCCTCCGGGGACCCGGTGGAGTGCGCGATTCCAGCCACGCGGGACGCGACCGACGAGGTCGGAGTCTGACCGCGCACAGGCCGGGCTGGCACAATGGCCCGGCAAGGCACAGATGTGAGCCGCGAGAGAGCCGGAGGAGCGCGCCGGTACCGAGGGCGATGGGGGTCCCCCTGCTCGAGCGAAGTCGAGAGCTTGGGGGAGCGCGGAGGCCCGAAGGGCTGAGCACGGTCGCGGTCTCGGCACCGGCTCAAAGCGCCCCGTAGGCGAACGAGCCCTCGAAGGAGACAACGGTGACTACCGCCGGCCCGCCCGTCAAGGGACGATCCACCCGCCAGCGTGCCGCCGTGGCTGCGGCGCTGGCCGAGGTCGACGAGTTCCGCAGCGCGCAGGAACTCCACGACATGCTCAAGCACAAGGGTGACTCGGTGGGCCTGACGACGGTCTACCGCACGCTGCAGTCCCTCGCCGACGCGGGCGAGGTCGACGTCCTGCGCACCTCCGACGGCGAGTCGGTCTACCGCCGCTGCTCCACGGGCGAACACCACCACCACCTCGTGTGCCGCGTCTGCGGCAAGGCCGTCGAGGTCGAGGGCCCGGCGGTGGAGAAGTGGGCCGAGGCGATCGCGGCGGAGCACGGCTACGTGAACGTCGCCCACACGGTGGAGATCTTCGGCACGTGCGCGGAGTGCTCCGCACACTGAGCCCGGTCCGGGTGCCGGGGCCGCTGCGGGACCCCGGCTCCCGGTCGTCACGGCCGCGAACGGCCGTCCCGCTATCGGACCGCCGACCGGCTGCTGAAGTGAACCGGCGCCGACGGGCCGCTCATCGGCATCGGCCTGCGGACGGTGCTGAACAGCCGGGCCAGGACGGCCGAACGGCCCTGATCCGCCTTGTTCGGCGCGATGGCGGCCACCCCCGCACGGAGCCACTCGTCCCAGTCCGGACGGTCGGCCGGGTCCAGGCGTCCATGGGCCTCGGCCATGTCCAGGATCCTGGTGCCTATCTCGGTCGCCATCGAGCCCCCGTGGAAGCGGAAGCGGCTGCCGATGACACCGAGGTGACACACGTTCACCTGCCCGCCGGACAGGGCGACGGAGATATTGAGGAAGGTCTCGACACCGAAGTCCGGCGGCAGCGGGGCGGCGCGCAGGAAACGGGTGCGGACGGCACGGTACCCCGTGAGGGCGTTGGCCCCGTGGAAGCCGACCTCCGGGAAGAACCGGGCGGTGAGCGGCTCGTAGATGGTGAACGTGGACGCCAGGATGGTGCCCGGGTGGTCGTACTCGTAGTCACCGACCACATGGTCCGCCGTACCACCGGCCGCGGTCTCGCGGAGCAGCGCGGCGACATTCCGTTCCGACGAGACGAGGTCGGCGTCGAGGAAGCACGTCCACTCGCTGTCCACCGCCGACACGGCCAGTTGCATGGCCGCGCCCTTGCCGAGCGGACCGCCGAGCACCTCCGCACCGGCCTCGCGTGCCCGCCGGGCCGTGTCGTCGGTCGACCCGCTGTCCACGACCAGCACACGGTCACCGGGCTGTGCGGCCGCGAGGGCCTGGCCGACGATCGTGGCCACCGTGGCCTCTTCGTTGTGTGCAGGAATCACGAAAGCGAACAAGCTGAACCCCCGTAGGATCGAGCAGTCACTCATGATCCTAATCGCACACGCGCACGATCCATTCCCGCCCGAAGCAGCGCTCCAGGCCCGAAGCAGCGCTCCAGCGCTCTCGACGGCCCTGCGCGGCCGTCGGCGGCGTGCGCGGGCGGCACGGTGGCTACGAGGTGGCCGGCCGGCCCTGCATGTCCCGTTCCATGGCCAGCAGCTCCTCGTTCGGGATCGCCCCGCCGAAGCGGCGGTCGCGGGAGGCGAACTCCACGCACGCCCGCCACAGGTCACGCCGGTCGAAGTCCGGCCACAGCACGTCCTGGAAGACCATCTCGGCGTAAGCGCTCTGCCAGATCAGGTAGTTGGAGGTGCGCTGCTCGCCGCTCGGCCGCAGGAACAGATCCACGTCCGGCATGTCCGGGTAGTAGAGGTACTTCGCGAGAGTCTTCTCGGTGACCTTCGACGGGTCGAGCCTGCCCGCCTTCACGTCCTCCGCCAGGGCCTGCGCCGCGTCCGCGATCTCGGCCCGGCCGCCGTAGTTCATGCAGAAGTAGAGCGTGAGTTTGTCATTGCCCTTGGTCTGCTCCTGGGCGACCTGGAGTTCCTTGGCCACCGACTTCCACAGCTTGGGCATCCTGCCCACCCAACGCACCCGGATACCGAGGTCGTCGAGCTGGTCGCGGGTCTTGCGGATGAAGTCGCGGTTGAAGTTCATCAGGAAGCGCACCTCGTCCGGCGAGCGCTTCCAGTTCTCGGTGGAGAAGGCGTACAGGGAGATGTTCTCGACGCCCATCTCGATCCCGCCCTGCAGCACGTCCAGAACGCGCTCGGCGCCCACCTTGTGCCCCTCGGTGCGCGGCAGCCCCCGCTGCTTGGCCCAGCGCCCGTTGCCGTCCATGACGATCGCCACATGCTTCGGGATCAGCTCGCCCGGGAGCTTCGGCGCGCGGGCCCCGGACGGGTGCGGCTCAGGCGTCCGGTACTCGCGGCGCTGACGTCCCAGGAACCCGCGTACGGCCATGTGCTTCTCGCTCCTCGTTCTGCTGTCTGCCGTCGATCTGCTGTCTTACTGTTCCACGTACCGAAGCGAGCGCAGTCCGCGCTCCAGGTGCCAGTGCAGATACGCCGACACCAGTCCGCTGCCCTCCCGGATGTACCGCGGCTCGCATGCGTCCGCGGTCTCCCAGTCTCCCGTCAGCAGAGCGCCGAGCAGTTCGAGGGCCCCCGGCGAGGGTACGACGCTGCCGGGCACCCGGCAGTCGCCGCAGACGACCCCGCCGGACGCCACCGAGAAGAACCGGTTGGGCCCGGACATACCGCATCTCGCGCAGTCGCTGAAGCTGGGCGCGTAGCCGTTGACCGCGAGGGAGCGCAGCAGGAACGCGTCGAGGACGAGATTCGGGGCGTGCTCACCCCGGGCAAGGGTCCGCAGCCCCCCGACGAGCAGCAGATACTGCTGAACGGCCGGCTCGCCCTCATGGTCCGTGAACCGCTCGGCGGTCTCCAGCATGGCCGTCCCGGCGGTGTAGCGCGCGTAGTCGGTGACGATCCCGCCCCCGTAGGGAGCGATGGTCTCGCTCTGCGTGCACAGGGGCAGCCCACGCCCCACCAGCTCGCTGCCCCGCGCGAAGAACTGCACGTCCACGTGGGAGAAGGGTTCCAGCCGAGCCCCGAACTTCGACTTGGTCCGCCGTACGCCGCGGGCCACGGCGCGTACACGTCCGTGACCGCGCGTGAGCAGCGTGATGATCCGGTCCGCCTCACCCAGCTTCTGGGTGCGCAGCACGATGCCGTCGTCGCGGAACAGACTCATGGACTCATTCTCGCGTACGGAGTCAGCGCGCGTGGTCGGGGTTGTAGATCGCGTCCCAGGGTGCCAGGTTCCAGGGGCTCGCCCGGTTCGCCGGGTCGAGCAGGGAGCGCAGATGGGCGTCGGCCACGTCCTGCGGGGCGGGGAGGTCCGCGTCGGAGACCACCCCCCGCAGCCCGTCCCGCCACACCTTGCGCCCCAGCAGATAGTGATCGGCGTACTCGTGCCAGGAGGCGTACGTCTTCGCGACCACCGGCACGATGCTCTTCAGCGCGGTCCAGGCCTCGGCCTCGTTGATCATCCCGCACCCGAAGCCGCGGCGGGCGATGTCGACGTACAGGGCGGTGCCCCAGGCCAGCGGTGTGACGCCGAGGATCTGGTGGGCCCGCGCCCGGTAGCCGGTGCGCGCCAGCCCGCCGAGCCGGCCGACCAGCTTGTCACGCGAGGTGATCTCCCACTGGTCGGCCAGCCACCGCCGGGCGCTGTCGTCGTCGATCCGGGTGAACGGGTACAGGGTGGTCCGCGAGGCGTTGCGGTCCCGGTTGACCGGCGCGCTCAGCGACACCATCCACAACTGGTGCGTCGTGAGCGGGACGGGGTACCGGCGCTCGGCCCTCGGTTTTCTCCATCTCGTCAAGCTCCACAAGCCCATGCGCCCGCACCCTACGTCATGCCGCACGCGCCCCCGTGGGGGCCGCGGATCCGCCGCTTCAAGGGACCTCGCCACGGCTGCGTGCGTTGGCGTACGCCGTGGCCGCGCGGAGGCGCTCCGCCTGTGTCGCGACCCGCACGGCCTCCGGCTCGACATCCCACTCCTTGCCCCCGCCGTAGGGTCTCAGCTGCACGTACGGCCCCTCGTGCCCCATCACCATGCCCACCCTTCCGGTGCGGATGTCGACGGCGTACGACCCGATCGGCGGCTTCATCCCACCTCCGTGACCCGCTGCGCACGGAGGGCGGCCGCGAGCCGGGCGGCGACATCGACGGAACAGCCGCCCAATTCCACGAGCGGACAGGGCGCCTCACGCGCCAGGCTCGCCGGGTCGAGCCGGAGCGACGGCAAAGCAATTCCGGCGTCCGCAAGCGCCGTCCGCAATTCCTTCACGGTTTCCTCCGCCTCTTCGACGCAGCGCGCCGAGTGTCGTCCCCCGAGTGATACGTGTACTGCAGCCACCGTGCTCCCCTTCCTCTCCGAGTTTTACCCTTCGCGCCTCAATGGTGACGCTCTGCATCTACACTCGGCAGGAGTCTGTGCTCTACAAGTGCGAGGCAGTAGAGGGGCGTTGGGCTATGGCCAACGGTTCGCGCCAGGCGGCGTGGGAGTTCTTCGGCGCGGAGCTGAAACGACGCCGGGAGAACGCGGGATTCACTCAAGTGGAGCTGGGCGCACGCGTTTTCGTCTCGGGCGGCTACATCGGCCAGTTCGAACAGGCTATTCGTAAACCGCAGTTGGACGTGGCGCAGCGGATTGACGAGGCCCTGCAAACCGAGGGTTTTTTCGAGCGCACGTGGCGAAAGCTGATTGATGACAAGCGGTATGCGGATTACTTCGCGGCCGTGGTCGAGTTGGAGCGGCTGGCGACGAAGATCTGCGAGTTCGCGCCGACTTTGGTGCCGGGGTTGTTGCAGACGGCGGAGTACACGCGAGCGGTGACGCTGGCGAGCAACCCGTTCGTCACCGAGGAGTACATCCAGGAGAAGGTGACGGCTCGCGTGGAACGGGCCCAGATCCTGGCTGACGCCACGCGGCCCGTGTACTGGGTGATCCTGCACGAGCACGTGCTGCGCATTCCGGTCGGCGGTGACGCCGTGATGGCCGCGCAGTTGGACCACATCGTGGAGCTGGCACGCCAGCGGAAGGTCCTGGTGCAGGTGCTGCCGGCCAGTGTGGGCGCATACCCGCTCATGGGCCGCATGGTCAGGCTCTTCGAGTTCGAGGATGCACCGCCAACCGCCTATACAGAGGCGGTGTATTCGGGGAACCTGCTCGACGATCCGGCCCTGGTGAAGCGTGTGCAGGGGGCATACGATCTGCTCAGGGCCGCCGCGCTGCCGCCGAAGGCGTCCCTGGCCCTGATCGAATCGGCGGCGGAGGACTACAGACGATGCGCGGGTACGACCTGAGCAACGCCCGCTGGCGCAAGAGCAGCCGCAGCGACGGCAACGGCGGCAGCTGCGTCGAGGTCGCGTACGACTTCCCCGGCGCCGCCCGCTGGCGCAAGAGCACGTACAGCGACGACAACGGCGGCGACTGCGTCGAGGTCGCCGACGGAGTCCCCGGAGTCGTCCCCGTCCGCGACAGCAAGGTCCCCGGCGGTCCCGTACTCCTCATCGGCTCGGTGGCGTGGACGGAGTTCATCGGCGCCGTGGAGACCGCCCGCTTCTGACGCTTCGGATTCAGGCTTCCGGGGCCAGGCAGACCGGGAGCGGGCCGGCGGAGGGCGCCGGGTCGGCGAGGCAGGCGGCGGCGCGTTCCGGGCCCAGGAACGGGACCAGCACGGAGAAGGCCAGGCCCGGCAGCAGGCCGGGCAGCTCGGCGGTCCGGCCGGCGGCGATCCGCCGGTAGATCGCTGAGTACACGCCGCCGACCACCGTATCGACCAGTTCCTCGGCGGGGACGGGAAGTTCGGTCTCGGGCAGGTCGGTGAAGAAGTCCCGGAAGCGGGCCAGCAGCTCCTCGCGCGCCTCCCGCCCGGCAGGGCCGACCGCGTCGATCTCCACGATGGCCATGGTCGCGAACGCGGGCGCCTCGGCGAGGATGCCGAGCATCGCGCCGAGCCCGGCGCGCACCCGGCTCGGCCAGTCGGCTCCCGTGAAACTACTCCCGCTCCGAGCGCTCATGGCGATCCTCGCGGTCGTCACCGCGACCACCCTCGCCACCGTTCCTAAAGACTGAGTGGGAGTGAGTCCTGTTGCCAGGACCCATGCTCAGCCGCGTGCCCCGAACGGTGTTGGGTACGCTGGTCGGCCGCTTTCACTTCGCACCCGGCGCCATCGGATCGTGTCCGTGGTCCGGGGATGCGGGGGCGGCGTTCCTCACGCCTTCGGGTGCCGTGTCCGGCCTGGGCGGTCCGA
>NZ_JBEOZU010000077.1:0-44354 GCF_040298185.1 Streptomyces sp. NPDC001634
CGTAGAAGAAGCGTCGGGGTTGGCCGCACGGGTTGCCGTGTGCGTCGAGGCGCCAGGCAGCCACGTGGTCGGCGTTGGTGTCCACCCCGATCAGGTCACCGCCGATCTCGACCTGGTCTTCATCAAGCTGATCGCCCTCGTCGGAGGCTGAGAGACCAGGAGGCGGGGCTTTCGGCCCAGGGCCGAGGTGGGACCGTGACGGGCTCGACGAGGCCGGACACATCCGCTCCGTTGCTTCACGGAATCCGCACAACGACCCGTTTAAAGCTTTAGTTTTCAAGCGTTACGCTCACCGGCATTCGAGTGGCCGGGAGCGGCTCGCCCGCCACGCCACTCGCCACCCCCCACAGGCACAGGAGACTTGGCGTGCAGGACGGCGACGTAGTGGTGATCGGCGGCGGTTATGCGGGCGTTCGCCTGGCGAAACGACTGGACGCGACGGCACGCGTCACTCTGGTGGACCGCAAGGAGGTCTTCTTCCACCGCATCGCCTCCCTGCGTGCCGGCGTACGCCCGGAATGGACCGCCACCCCCTTCATTCCGTACGACCGGCTGCTGCGCAACGGACGTGTCGTGGTGGGCAAGGCGGTCCGCGTCGACACCACCGAGCGGCACGTGGTGCTGGCCACCGGCGAAAGGCTGCCGTACGACGTGCTGGTGATCGCCACCGGCGCCGACTATCCCGAACCGGCCCGCTTCACCGGCACCACGACTGAGGAGGCGGCCAAGTCGTTCGCCGGACACCAGCAGCACGTCGCCGCCGCCCGGCACGTCCTCGTCGTCGGCGGCGGGCCGTCCGGTGTCGAGCTCAGCGCCGAGATCCGCCTGGCCCGGCCGGACGCCCGGGTCACTCTCGCGCACGCCGGGCCGGAACTGCTGCACTCCACGGGCAGCACGCGGGCCGGGAGCAAGGCTCGCGCCTGGCTGGAGTCGCACGACGTCGAGGTGCAGCTCGACTGCTTCATGTCCCCCGGCAACGCTTTCGGTACCTATCGCGACGCTCACGGCAACGTCCTCGACGCCGACCTCTCCTTCTGGGCGACGGGCACCACCCCCAACACTCTCTGGCTGCGCCTCGCCGGGCACGGCGCCTGGCTGAACGGCACCGGGCATGTGAAAGTCGACCGGCTGCTCCGGGTCGAGGGGCAGATGGAGGTGTTCGCCGTCGGCGACGTGAACGACGTCAGCGAACTCAAGATCACCCCTGCCGCCCTCGCCCAAGCGGACATCGCCGCCTACAACATCCGTTCCCATCTGCACAGTTCCGGTAAGCATCGCAAGGAGCCCCGCTTTTACCGGCCGATCCAGCGCACCCCGCTCATCGTGCCGTTCGGCCCGGCCGACGGAGTGACCATGGTGCCCGTCCCGGGCGGCGAAACCGCGGTCCTCGGCAGCCGCACCAGCACCCTGGCCAAGGCGAAGACTCTGCTGACCCCCTACATGAGGCGCCAGCTCGGCTACACCGCGGCCTGAGGCATGGAACGCGCTGATGTCGCCGCGAATGGGGGAGTGGTCGGCTCTTCCGCCTACGGCCGGGTGCGGGAGGAAGCACGGGAGTACGCGCTTCCGCCGGAACGCGTCGACTCGCCGTTGGCCGGACGCCCCTACGACCTGCGGCGCGCGTGCATCACGCGGTGGCTGAACGCTGGGGTACCCGTCGCTGAGGTTGCCCGGCGTGTCGGAAACTCCCCGAGGTCATCCACCGTCGGTACCACGGCTGCATTGATGGCCACGAGGAAGCCGCCAACGCGAAGATCTCGAAGTCCCTGGAGGAAGAGGAAGAGGGAGATGTGATGTAGCGGACCGTGACACTCGGGGTTCTCGAACTGCACGGCCGGCAGGCGCATGAAAATGACGATCCCTAAGCGGCCTTGGGTTGCGTGGCACCCGAGTCCGGCCCCTGTACATCCTCGAGCAGGAAGGTCTCGTCTTCCCCGAAGTCCGGGGCCTGGAAGGGGTTCGTCGCCGGAGGCGGCGATGCTGCAGTGGAACGGCGGGGTTGCCCTTCCAGGGCGGAGAACAGCGACGTCGGATCGATGAGGGGTCTCCCTTTCGTTACAGGTCCCTGAAGGGGCCTGGCGTGCCGTGACCGGGCACAGCGGTTCTACAGCTTGGTCATCTTGGCGTACGGGCTCAAGATCCGCATTTTCGCCGAGCCGAAATCCACGAGCGCCGCGATTCCGTCCTCGATGCCGATCACCCGGCCGAGGCCGTACATGTCGTGTGTGACCTGGTCGCCCACGGCGAAGTGCTTGGGAGCCGGCGTGACCGGGGCCTTGAAGGGGCTGGTGGGCAAATGACGCTTCGGTGCAGGAGGCTTTGTCATTGCCCCCAGTATGCACATACGAACGGTGCTGGTGGCTGCCTCTCAGGGGCAGAAGTAGTTGATCATTGGACTCCACTCCAGCAAGAGCTGAGCCTGCCTGCCGGCCGGCAGACGGGCGGGGTCTGGCGGTTCGGCTTCGTAGGCGGCCGAACCGCCCGTACCCTTCGTGGTGTCTACGGCGTCACTTAGCGGGCGCCAAACACTGGAGGCAATACCTCGTGCTGATTGCTCAGCGTCCCTCGTTGACCGAAGAGGTCGTCGACGAGTTCCGCTCCCGGTTCGTGATCGAGCCGCTGGAGCCGGGCTTCGGATACACCCTCGGCAACTCCCTTCGCCGCACCCTCCTGTCGTCGATCCCCGGCGCTGCTGTCACCAGCATCCGCGTCGACGGTGTCCTGCACGAGTTCACCACCGTGCCGGGCGTCAAGGAGGACGTCACCGACCTGATCCTCAACATCAAGCAGCTGGTCGTCTCCTCGGAGCACGACGAGCCGGTCGTGATGTACCTGCGCAAGCAGGGCCCGGGTCTGGTCACCGCCGCCGACATCGCGCCCCCGGCCGGTGTCGAGGTGCACAACCCCGACCTGATCCTCGCCACGCTCAACGGCAAGGGCAAGCTGGAGATGGAGCTGACCGTCGAGCGCGGTCGCGGCTATGTCTCCGCCGTGCAGAACAAGCAGGTGGGCCAGGAGATCGGCCGTGTCCCGGTCGACTCCATCTACAGCCCCGTGCTGAAGGTCACGTACAAGGTCGAAGCCACGCGTGTCGAGCAGCGCACCGACTTCGACAAGCTGATCGTCGACGTCGAGACGAAGCAGGCGATGCGTCCGCGCGACGCGATGGCGTCCGCCGGCAAGACCCTGGTGGAGCTGTTCGGTCTCGCCCGCGAGCTGAACATCGACGCCGAGGGCATCGACATGGGCCCGTCCCCCACGGATGCCGCCCTGGCCGCCGACATGGCGCTGCCGATCGAGGAGCTGGAGCTCACGGTCCGCTCCTACAACTGCCTCAAGCGTGAGGGCGTCCACTCGGTGGGTGAGCTCCTGGCGCGCTCCGAGGCCGACCTGCTCGACATCCGCAACTTCGGTGCGAAGTCGATCGACGAGGTCAAGGCGAAGCTGGCCGGCCTGGGCCTGGCACTCAAGGACAGCCCGCCCGGATTCGACCCGACCGCCGCTGCCTTCGACGCGGACGACAACGCGAGCACTGGTTTCGTGGAGACCGAGCAGTACTGAACGCTGCGCCGGGTCGCGGGGAAGCCGGGAAGGCAGAGGAGCCAGCAATGAGCACCGGCCGACCGCACCCGGCTCCCCGAGGGCCCACCGGCGGAGATGCAGACGCCCAAGCCCTTCGAGCCTGATCAGCATGGCGAAGGCGGCCGCCATCTCTACCTTGTCTTGCCTTCTGTTTCCCCAGGTGCGGCCGAGAACGCCGCCTGACGGTGCTGTCCCCCGTTGGTACTCCGGGGCACAAAACAGTCCCCTCGGAGATCACTCCGAGGGGGCCGATACATATTGCCTGGTCAGGCGTAGTGCTCCCGGCCGGGGATCTGGAACATGGCGACAGAACCGAGAGGGGACGGTTTTCCCCGACTTCCGCCGGAGTGTCAGAGGCGGTCCGTACGCTCGGTGGCATGGAGGGGAACGAACCACACGGGGACGACACCGGCGCCCAGGCGTGGCAGCGGCTGAGCGCGTACGCCTACCTCAGCGCCCCCGAGCGCCTGGAGTACGTCGCGGTGATGCGGGTGTTCTGCGGCACGCTGCTCGCGGACCTGTCCGTACCCGACGTCCTCGCCAAGCTGGCCCAGGCCGGCGGCCCGGGGGCGGCACTCGACGCCGAGACCCTCACCGCCCGGCTCGAACAGCTGGTGCGCTGGGGCAATCTGCTCCGCAGCACGCACACGGTCACGGCGACGAGCATCGCCGAGTACCAGCGTTCCCGGTCCCGCTACCAGCTGTCCAAGCTGGGAGAGCGCGTGCAGCGGGACGCGGACGAGGTACTGGCGGGGGCGGATGCCGCCCGCGAGGTGAGCAGCGAGCTGCTCGCGCTCGTCGACCGTGGCCTGCGCGAGATCGCCGCCATGGCCGCGGCCCCGGGCGGTGCGGATCCGCAGCAGGCGCTGGAGCGCATCAGCACGCTCTTCGTGCAGTTTGCCGAATTCGCCGAGTCGGTGCGGGACTTCTACGCCTACCTGGGCCAGGTCCTGGCGCGCTACGACCTCGACGGAGCCGAGTACCAGGGATTCAAGGAGCTGCTTCTCGACTACGTGGAGGCGATCACCGAGGACGTCTCCTTCCGGGCCCCGCGCATCGCCGCGCACCTGGACGCCGTCCGGCCGCACCTGCCCGCGCTGCTCACCCGTATCGACGCCCACGCGGCGGGCATCGGAGCGCTCGCCGACGGGCTGCCCGAGACGCGGGTGCAGCGCAGCCGCGGGCGGGACCTCGCGGACTGGGAGGGGCTGCGCGAGTGGTTCACCGACACCGGAGGGCAGGCCGGCCAGGTGGGCCAGCTCCGGGACGCCACCCTGCGTGCCCTGCAGTCGCTGCTCGCCAACGCCAAGCGGATGCTGCGTTCGGCCTCCGGTGAGATGTCCCGCCGCAAGGACCTGCTGCGGCTCGCGGCCTGGTTCGACACCGCGGAGCCGGAGGAGGCCCACGACATCGCGGTCGCCGCCTTCGGACTCTACGGGGCGCGGCATCTGGGCGTGGCGCCGGATCCGGACCTGGCCGTGCCGGCGTACGTGACCTGGTGGACCGGACCCGTGGTGGACGTACCGGTGGCGCTGCGCGAGCGCGGGAGCAGGGCTCCGCGGGGACGTGCCGCGGCGGCCGAGGACCACTCCGAGCAGAAGCGTCGCCTCATGGAGCAGGCGCGGGAGCAGGCCGAGGCCCGGCAGGCGGCAGCCGACGAACTGCGCAGCGTCTCGGGCAGGTTCGACCAGGTGAGACTCAGCGCCCCGGCCATGCGACTGCTGCTGGAGCTCCTCACCGCCGCCCTCGGCAACGCCCAGCTGCACAAGGACACCGACGACTTCCTGCTCGACGGCGCGCAGGTGAGGGACGCGGACCTCGGCATCCGACTGACCGCGTGGCGCACCCCCGGCCGGCACACGGTCCTGCGGTCCGTGGACGGCGACCTGACGGCGGATGATCTGACGCTGGCCGTCGAGGGCGCGTTCGTGTCGGCGGACGATCTCATGTCGGCCACCGAGAGCGTGTCCATGCCGACGGCGGGGGAGGCGAGCGCCTGATGCCCCTGCCCTCGGCGCACGACGTCGCCCTCGCGGCCGAGCGCCGCACCGCAGCCAGGCTCCTGCTGGCTCACCCCTTGGTCACCAGCACCGGACCGCACAGCGACACCTTCCCGCTGATCCGGCGGCACGCCGACTGGCTCGCACAGCGCTTCCAGCAGGTGTTCGGCTATCGGCTGCTGGTGGAGGCGTCGTACGCCCGCCTGTTCAAGGCGGGCCTCGGCCCGGGATCGGGTCACCGCCTCGAGCGGCCGTCGACGGGGACACCGTTCACGCCACGGACGTACGCCTACCTGGCCCTCGCCCTGTCGGTCCTCGTCACCGCGCCGGAACAGCTCCTGCTCTCCCAGCTCGTCGTCGACCTGCGGGCCGCGGCCGTCGACGCCGGGATCGAGATCGCCGACACGGGGCGGCAGGCCGAGCGGCGGACGCTCGCGGCCGCACTGCGCCAACTCGTCGACTGGGGCGTTCTGGTGGAGACCGAGGGCCATGTCTCGGCCGTCGCAGAGGAGCGGACCGGAGAGGCACTGCTGACCGTGGACCGCGAGATCGCGCGGGCCGTCGTCGCCGGCCCGCTCGCCCAGAGCCGCAACGGTGCGGACCTCGTACGCCGGGCCGCCGACCCCGGCTTCGGCGGGCCGCGTACGTACGTCCGCAGGCGCCTCGTCGAAACCCCCGTCGTCCACCTGGACGACCTCACGGACGCCGAGCGCGAATGGCTGCGCACCCGGCAGCGGCGCGAGGCGCAGGCGTTCTCCGAACTCCTCGGCCTGGAGGCGGAGATCCGCGCCGAGGGCATCGCCCTGGTCGACCCGGACGACGAACTCACCGACCTGCACCTGCCGGGCACCGGCACGGTCGCCCAGGCCGCGCTCCTGCTTGTGGAACGGTTGGTCGCCGCACTGCGCCCCGAAGACCCCGGCCACCCCGCGGTCGGCGGACGGCTGGTCATCGGCGTCCCTGTCCCCGACGGGCTGCTGACCGAAATGCTCGACGAACTGATCGAGGAGTACGGCAGGCGGAGCAACTGGCAGCGCGGCCACCTGGAGGACCGGGACGGATTTCTCGCGGCCGTACTCGACCTCCTCGTCCGGATGCGTCTGATGGCTCCCGCCGGGCCCGTGCGCGCGGACGGCCACGGCCTGCCCGAGGGATACGAGGAGACGGCCGCCGACGGCCGCTCCGTCACGGATGTCTTGGGGGCGCGCGGCAACGGACACAACCGCGTGGACGGTTGGGTGCTGCTCGCCGCGGCCGCCCGGTACGCCACCACGGTGGCGCTCAAGCCCCGTACCGATCAGTCCCCAGCGGACGACGTCTCAAAGGAGCCTCCCCAGTGAACCGCCCGCCGTCCCCGTGCCGCTACCGCCTGCACCGCGCGGGTATCCAGAACGTCTGGCAGTACGACGAGCAGGAGTTCGTCTTCGGCGAGGGGCGGCTGCTGCTGCGCGGCAAGAACGGCGCAGGCAAGTCCAAGGCCCTGGAGATGCTGCTGCCCTACCTCCTCGACGGCGACGCCCGCGCCCTGGACGCCACGGGAACCGGCCGTACCACCCTCGCCTGGCTGATGCTCGACGGCTTCGAGCAGACCAACCGGCTCGGCTACCTGTGGGTGGAGTTCGCGCGAACCGACGAGGACGGCGACGACCAACACCTCACCCTCGGTGCGGCCATCCGCGCGTCCCAGTCGACCAGGACGGCGAAGCCGTTCTTCTTCGTCACCCCGCTTCGGGTGGGCAAGGACCTGGGCCTGGCCCCCGCCGGCCGGCCGCTCCCCGTCGACCAGCTCAAGTCCCTCGTCGGCCCGGAGAACGTCACCGACCGAGCCGTCGAGCACCGCGCCCGGGTCGCCCGCGAACTGTTCGGCCTGACCGATCCGGCGCGCTACCGCAACCTGCTCCACCTGCTGCACCGGCTGCGCCGCCCCACTATCGGCGACCGCATCGACTCCGGCGGTCTGGTCTCCGTACTGGCCGAGACCCTGCCCGCTCTCGACGACGAGATCGTGGAGAAGGTGGCCCGCAACCTTGACGACCTGGACGCCGTACGGGCCGACCTCGGTCGGCTCGAGCGGACCGACCAGGCGCTGCGCACCTTCCTCACCGGCTACCGCGGCTATCTGCACGGGGCGCTGCGCCGCCGCGCCGACCGGGCGAGCGGCGAACTGGATCAGCTGGCGGAGCACCGCCGGTCCGCGGGAGACGCGGCGAGGAAGGCGCAGGCGCTGCGTGAGCGCGAGGAGGAACTCGGTGACCGCATCGCAGTCCTCGAGGGCGAGGCGAGTACCGCCGAGACGGACCTTGCCGCGCTGCACGCCAGTGCCGGATACCGCAGCCTCAAGGAACTCGCCGAGAAACGCGTCACTGTCACCGCGCTGCACAGCGCGGCTGCCGCCGCATTCAAGTCCCTGCGCCAGACACACAGCAACCAGGAGGAGGCAGGGCGGCGCCTCACCGCCGAGGCCCGGCGTCTCGCCGAAGAGCTGGTCGAACTGAGCACGGCACACGGCGAGTTGGTGCGGGAGGCGGAGCGGTCCGCACTCGACCCCGTGCACCTGGGGGAGCCCGTCGCGACCTCCGCGGCGCCGGTCGCGCCCGCCGCGACAGCCGAACTGACCGCGCCGGAGGGCGACCTCCACCTCGTACGGCACAGCGAGGTGCTGGCGGTCGACACCGAGGCCTGCGCGGCCGCGCTGCACGCCTGGGACGCCCAACTCGACGCCGCGCAGCCGGTGATCAGGAACCGGTCCCGGTCCGTGACCGAACTGGGCGCACTCATCGAGCGGTCGCACGGGGCCCAGCGGGAGGCGAACGAGGCCGACGCCGCCCGCGAACGCCTGGAGGAGCAGGCAGAAGGCGCCCGAACCCGGGCCGAGCAGCGCCGACAGGAAACGGCGCACGAGGGAGAGGCGTACGCCGATGCGGCTCGGGCCTGGACCGAGCGGTTGCGGAATCTCACCGGGGTGTCCATGGAGGCCGTGGACGCCCTGGTCGCGCACGACCCGGCGGAGGACGGTCCGCTGCCCGCCCAGGCCCCCGACGAGGTGGCCGACGCGGCCCGGTCGGCCGTCGACCCGTGGCTGGCGGAACTCGGCGAGGAGCGTGACACCCTCGCCGTGACCCTCCGCGAACTGACCGGCGAACAGGACCGACTCCGGCGCGACCTCGAGCAGTGGGAACGCCGTACCGACCCCGAGCCGCCGCCCCCACCCCACCGCGCGGCACCCCGCACACCGGGCACCGGTGCGCCGCTCTACCGACTGGTCGACTTCGCCGACGACCTGAAGCCGCAGGCGCGGGCGGGCCTGGAGGCCGCCCTGGAGGCGAGCGGCCTGCTCGACGCCTGGGTCCGCGCCGACGGCACGGTTCTGCACCCGGCCGCGCGGGACACCCTCCTGGTCCCGGGAACACCGGTGACCGGGGCGACGCTCGCGCGGGCCCTGAAGCCGGTTGCGGCGCCGGACAGTGGGGTGACGGTCGAGCAGGTCGAGCGCGTGCTGGGGGCGGTGGCTCTGGTCGGGGACGGGGGCCTGTCCGGCGATACGGCGGATGCGGCGCGCACGGTGGATACGGCGCGCACGGGGGATGCGGCGCGCACGGTGGATGCGGCGCGCACGGTGGATGCGGCGCGCACGGTGGATGCGGCGCGCACGGTGGATGCGGCGCGCACGGTGGATACTGCGGCGGGCGGGCCGCACACCGTCATCGGCACCGACGGCTCCTGGAAGCTCGGCATCGCCCGCGGCCGCCACGCCAAGCAGACCGCCGAGTACGTCGGCGCGGCGGTACGCGCCGAGACCCGCCGCCGGACGCTGGCCCAACTCGAGGCCCGACTGGCCGCAGTGCAGGGCGAGTTGGCGGAGCGCAAGCACAGCCTGCGCATCCTGACCGAGCACCGCGACCAGGTCGCCGACACCCTGCGCCGGCCGCCCCCTGCACGTAGGCTGACCGATGCGTGGGCCCGTACCGCCGAAGCCAGGAGCACCGCCGAGTCCCTCGTCAGGCAGGCGGCCTCAGCCGCCCGCGAGGCCGAGCAGGCACGTGCCCGCGCGGTCGCCGCCCGCCGGGAGACCGAGGCGACGGCGAGCGCCCACGGCCTCCCGGCGGACCCGGCCGCACTCGACAGGGTCCGCCTTGCCCTCGACCGCCTCGGCCAGGGCACGGAGCGGCTGCGACGGCGGGTACGCGCGGTCATGTCCACGGCCGACAGCCACCGCGGCGGCCGGACGGACTACGAGCGCGCCGAGTCGGCCCGCCGGGAAGCCGACTCCGACTACGCCGAGCCGCTCGGCCATCTGGAGACCGCCCGCCGCACGGTCCGAGCCCTGGAAGAGGCCCTCGGCGCCACAGAGCAGGAGATTCTCGCCCGCGAGAACGGGGCGAAGCGCCGCTTGGACGCCGTGGGCCGCCAACTCCCGCGTGCCCGCCAGGACATGGCCGACGTGCACGACGAGCGCGTACGTGCGGAGGAGGACGAGAGGGTACGGCGGGAGGCACTGGCCGCCCAGGAGGGCGAGGCGCTGGCCCGCGGAAGGCAACTCCGTACGGCACTGTCGCTGCCGGGCGTGCTGAGGGGGGCGGGTCTCGACGCCGACGAGGATCAAGGCGGGGATGAAGGCGGAGATGAAGGCGAGGATGAAGGCGTCCTGAAATCCCCGGACCCGATCCACAACGACGTACGGGAGCGCATCAAGGCGCTGCGCCTGCTGGTCGATTCCGTCCGCCGCCGCCTGGACGCCGAACGCCGCGACATCTCGGACACCACACTCCTCAACCGCCACACCGAACTGCGCGACCAGCTCTCCGGAGGCTACGACGCGACGATCGAGGAACACGACGGCATCAAGCTCTGCCGACTGGTCGACGACCACGGTCCGCACGACATCGCCCTGGTCGGCGAGCGCATCGCGGCCCAGGCAGCCGAGGCACGTGACCGGCTGACGGAACGGGAGCGCGAGGTCTTTCAGCGCTTCCTGACGGGAGAGCTGGGCGACCACCTGTCCTCCCAGGTCCTGGCCGCGGGTGCATTGGTCACCGCCCTGAACGCCACCTTGTCCACGGTCCGCACGTCACACGGCCTGGGCGTGACACTCGACTGGAAGCTGCGCGACGGCGTCGAGGCGGACGTGAAGGCGGCGGTCGACCTCCTGCGCAGCCCCTCGGGCCTGCGCACCCGCGACCAGTCGGAGCGGCTCCGCGACGTACTCCAGCGCCGCATCGAGGACGCCCGCCGCGCCGACCCGGCCGCGGGCTACGCGTCCCACCTGCGTACCGCGCTCGACTACCGCGACTGGTTCACTTTCACGCCCTGGGTGGTGAACGACGCGGCACCGGCGGGCCGCCGCAAACTCTCCGGCCGCACGGGCATGAGCCAGGGCGAACAGCGAGTCCTCTCGTACCTGGTCCTCTTCGCCGCGGCAGCCGCCCACTTCACGAGCCTGGCCGATTCCGCCCCGCAAGCACCCCGCCTGATCCTGCTGGACGACGCCTTTGCCAAGGTCGATGAGCCCACCCATGCCCGCCTCGGCCGCATCCTGGTCGACCTGGACCTCGACTTCGTCCTCACCAGCGAACGCCTCATCGGCAACTGGCCCGACGTACCGTCCCTGCACATCTACGAATGCCTGCGCGACCCGCATGCACGGGGCGTGGCCACGCTCCACTACACGTGGAACGGCCGGCAGCGGAGGCTGGTGTCGGTATGACGAGCCCACGAGCAGCGACCGAGCCGCCTCCGGACGCGCCGCTGGACGCCGAGACCCTGTCCTTCCTGACCCGACCGGGCCTGAGACGCCTCTGGACGGCGGCACGCACGCGCCTCGAACGCAACGGCCTCCAGCCGACGGGCACGCTCAAACTCCAGGACCTGGACGCGGCGGAGCGCGAAGCCCTGTCCCTCCTCCTGGCCAAACCGCTCACCGCCCCCTCCGCCACGATCCGCTTGCAGGACCTGGACACCCGCCTGCGCACCAGCGCGGCCCGCCGGGGCCTGGCCGCAACGCTGGCGGCACTGGGCCCACCCCTGACCGACCACCGTGCGGCCCGCGACGCGGCGGCGGCCGAACGGGCGGAGCTGTGGTCCACGGCGGAGGCGACCCTGGCCGCGACGCCCCTGTCGTCCCTGCCCTGGCCGGCCCGGTGGCTGGAGGAAATACGCCGAACAGGCACGCTGACCCGCCAGGACCCCGGCACCGCGCTCACGACAGTCACCCAGGCCATCCAGACCCTGGCGACCCTCTTCCCCGCCACGGAACCCGATCCCAACCGCAACCCCATCCCCGCCACCTGGGGCCGCGGCGAACTGGCCACACGTACCACGGGCTCGGCCCACGGCCTGGACGACGGCACGCTGCTGGCCCGCCTGGTCCTACGCGGCATCGCGCTGGCGTCCGGCGCTGACCTCCCCGCCGACGCCCCGGGGCGCCGAGCCCTGTGGCGCAGGGCCTCGGTCACCCCCGACGAGGTCTCCAGCACGGTCCTGACCTACGGCCTGCGCCCCACGGGCGACACCTGGCAGGAAACAGCCCTACGCGAACGCGCCGCCCACCACCTGGAAACACACCTGACGCTCCGCGAACTACGCACCCTGCACCTGGAGCTGCCCCCGCGCACCCTCATCCACCTCTGCGAGAACCCGCGCGTGGCGGAGGCCGCGGCGGACGCCGGCTGCACTGCACCGTTGATCTGCACGTCGGGCAGCGCGACGACGGTCGTACTCACGCTCCTGGACGGATTGGCGGCGACCGGCTGTGACTTCACGTATCACGGGGACTTCGACTGGCCGGGCATCGCCCTGGCCAACCGCGTCATCGGGCGGTACGGGGCGAAGGCGTGGCGTATGACGGCGGCGGACTACGAGTACGTGGCGACACGCGCGGAACTCCACGGCACGCCGCCGCTTCCGCTCACCGCCACGCGGGTCGAGGCGGTGTGGGATGCGGAACTGGCGCCGACCATGGAGGCCCTGGGCATGGCCCTCCATGAGGAGGCTGCGCTGGATCTCCTCCTGGAAGATCTCGGGTGAGTGACTCACCGAGTAATTCGACCGTACCCAAGGCGCCTGGCTTCAGGGGGTTGTCAGCAACCAGCCGCATGGTGCTGGGACCGTGAGCCTTTCCGCTGTCGAGCAAGCATCTTGCGTGACGCAAGACATGGCTCGGTAGAATGTGACGATCTGTTGGGGGCGTATGTGGATTCCGATCTCGCAGTGCCGCTTCATGTCGTCAGCGTCACCGGCATCGTCCTGCGGGACGATGGCAGGTTGCTGGCGATCAAACGGGTGGACGACGGAACGTGGGTGCCCCCTGGAGGGCTTCTGGAAGTCGGTGAAGGCCTGCACCGGGGTGTCGTCCGCGAGGTCTTCGAGGAAACGGGCGTGACCGTGGCCCCCGTGAAGCTCACAGGCGTTTACAAGAACATCCACCGGAAGACGATATCCATTGCGTTCTTGTGCAACGTGGTGAAAGGCGAGGCGGGCGTCTCGGACGAAGCTTCGGAGGTCGCATGGATGACTCCGACCGAAGCTCATGTGATGATGCCGCCCATTCGAGCCCTCCGGGTCAGCGACGCACTCGATGAGGACGGTCCGTTCGTCCGGTCCTATTAGTCCCGTTGGACCGCCGGCAGGACAGCACTTCAAGCCATGGGTCTTCGGCAGACGACCGGAGGTGCACATCAAGTTCTACGCGCGCGTGCTACGGATACCTCTACTCTTCATGATCCTGGCGACGCTCGCCGTCCGCGTGGCGGCACAGGACATGTCGATCGGTCGTGACACTGCCGTGATGGGCCTGCTCTCCCAGTTCGACGGCACGGCCACCACGGTGTTCGTGGCGCTTGCCACGTTTCGTACATCGGTGAGATCCGAGTCCTCGGAGGGAAACGCTCGTATGTGGCGTCGGACGGTACGGATCCAGTTCGCCGCGGCGTTCGCGCTTGTCTCGTTCGTCGTCGCTACGGCTGCGGCCCATTACCAGGTCCTGGGAGCGTGGGCCATAGCGCTGAACGTCACCACAGTTGTCGCCGTGCTGTGGGCGCTCGTCGGACCCATCGAGCCGACATGACCTTACGACTCGAATACGACCTCGTCCTTGACCCGTCCTCACACGTGGACCGCATCGTGGCCGCCGTCCGGGCCGGGCTGCTGGCCCATCGGACCGACAGCCGGGCCGAGATCGACATGGCCTACCGGATGTACGCGAACCAGGAGGAGCCGAGGCTGTCCCTCAGCGTGAACCTGGAACTCGCCTCCTTCGGCATGGCCGAGCGCGGCTCGGCAGGACTCGTCGCGCTCCTCGGCGGCACGAGCTTTCGGGATCCTGCCATCAGGAGCGTGACACTCAGCGCGTTCAGCATCATGGGGAACGACACGTTCTTCCCCGGTCCCGTCCGCGGGTCCGGACTCCTGGACAGCTCCGCCTCTCCGGCCCCCTGGCTGTCGGTCCCCGTTCCGAAGACCGCGGCCCGCCAGTCATGGGACAGCGTGAGCCGGACCCTGGTGCGGTCCGGAGTACAGGTCCTCACCGACCTCAGCCTGAACGTGACCGACTACGAACTGACGGCACGAGCCGCGGCAGTGTCCGAGGAAGTGACGGCGGGACGCCCGGTCGCACTCTTCTTCAACGCGACCAGCAGGCTGGAGTACGCGGTGCGGCTGGTCGAGAAAATCGCTACGACGCTGCAACCGCAGGTACCCAATGTGGCGATCGGGGTCCGTATGTGCCCGGTCGCGATGGGCTTCTCGGTCTTCGAGTACCTGCGTGCCTGGAACGTGCCGATTTTCGCCTACACCCTCACCTCCTACCCGTCGGGGCACACGTCCTGGAGCCAGTCCGCCTATGCCTCGATGATCAACGCCATGGGCGGCGATGTGGTCAACATAGGGCTGCTGAGCATCCCCGCGCTGCGCCGCGGAACACTCTACGAAGCCATCATGCCCCTGTTGAACAGACGAAATACCGGAAAGGCGAGCCTGCCCGCTCTGACGGGCGGCATCGAACCGCGCGTGGCCTACGAATACGCCACAGCGATCCGTGATCCAGTGCTTCTCCACACCATGACACCCGTTTTCCGGGGTGGTCTTGAGCGGAGGAGTATCCGTAAACGCGTCAAGGCGATCCGTGAGGCGGTGGAGGCGGGTCGGCAGTCACTGGACATCGAGCGCCTTTTCGCCGAGCGCAACCCGAGCGTGCGCAATTGGCAGGAAATCGAAGAGGAGAGGTAAGAGGACGGGAAGTGAACCAACAACACCCTTCACCAGAAGCTGCGGTGGGTGCGATCCATGTACTGGGCAGCGGATCTGCGAAACCGAGCGCGACACGACGAAATTCGTCGTACCTCATCGAAACGGGTACGTCGCTGCTGGGCATCGACTGCAGCGGAAGCCCGGTTCACGAAATCCTGCGCCGCGGGCTCGACCCCGGGCACCTCCGCCACCTCTGTCTCACCCACGGTCACGTCGACCACGTATACGGCCTCCCGAGCCTGATCCACTCGCTGTGGATGCTGGGCCTGTTCCGGGACGAACCGCTGAACATCCACGGAACGGGAGAGACGATCCACATCGCCAGGGCGCTGCTCGCCCCCTTCGGACTGGAGGGACGACGCAACGCCGTCCGAATCGACTGGCGGCCGGTCAGCTCCCTTGAATCCGCCGAAGTGGAAGCAGGTGCGGAACTGCCGGTCACCGGCTTCCCCGTCACGCACGCCGGTACCGAGGCCGTCGGCTACCGGGTGCTCAACACCGTCTTCTCCGGAGACGCCATCTGCGACGACCATCTGGTGAGCGCGGTCGACGATTCGGTGCGGGCTCTCATCGTCGACTGCGGCGGCGGTCCGTCCGGTACGGCCGGGCACGCCGGCGCGGCGGACATCGCCCAACTCGTGAAGAAACGCCCGGGGTTGGAGTCCGTACTACTGACGCACACCGCGTTCTCACCCGCCGACGAGGACGCGGTGCTCGGCGCGTTCCAGGGGTGCGACGCGGACGTTCGCATCCTCTCGGACGGTGATCGCCTTGCACTCGTCTGACGGTCGTACGCCGGCCCTGGACCAGGTCGTCTTCTGCGGCATGGGCGGCTCCGGCTCCACCTACCTGAGACATGCGCTGGCCAGGGCCGGACTGACGGTCCACAACAAGCCCGACATCGTCCACCACCGGTACTGGGTGAAACAGGGCCGTTCCGCGCAGAGGGAAGAGTTCGGGCGACGGGCGAACGGGTTCGAGCTCGGCACCGAGCCCGGCATCGCGGGCATCCGGCACTACCTCGACCGCCTGGCCGCCACCCCGGACACCACCGCCGTCCTCGGCACCTGGGCCGAGCAACAGCTTCTGCGGCACGCCGGCCGTCGGCGCATCGTCTTCCTGCTCAGAGAGCCGGCGGCCGCCTACCGGTCGATGTGCGACCCCGAGCGTCACGGAGACATCGCGGAGCAGTACGGCGGCCCCGATTCGTGGTACGCCGTCTTCTACGCCGAGCGGTGGCGGAAGATCGCCGAAGAGTACCTGGCGCTGCGCGCAGCGGGCTGGGACGTGACGCTCTGGTCCTACGAACACCTGCCGGAGTGCGCCCGCAGGGACGGGTTCGGCGAGGTCGTCACCGAGTGGCGGCTCTCCCCGCCCCGCCTGAAGCCGGCGTTGCGCGACGAGACGATCGACCTGATCAGAGCGTGCACCAGCGATGTGCGTCGAGCCCTGGACATACCCGAGTGGGACCAAGTCCGAGCCTGACACAAGCACGAGCCTGGTGCCGCCTCACACACAACACACTCGGTGAAAGGCAGGCAGCCGCCATGGAGCCGCTCATTGTCGGTGACGTTGCGATGGGCCGGCGGAACACCTTCGAGTCCGGCGTGGTGATCGTCGGCCCGGCGGTCATCGGGGACGACAACTTCTTCGGCGCCTACTCGGTCATCGGTGGACCGTGCCGGCAAGCTCACCGGCTGGGCGCGACTTGGCGAAGAAACGGCCGGGTCCGCATCGGATCGGGCAACTACTTCGGCGAACACTCCGTCATGCACGCCCCGGTCCAGGACATCACGGCGCTCGGCGACAACAGTTCCGTCGGCGCCGGGAGTCTGTTGGCCCACGACTCCCGTGTCGGCTCTCATGTGACCCTCTCGGTCAACTGTACGGTCGGGGGCCACGGTGTCATGCTCGACTGGAGTGGCCTGGGAATCGGCAGCTCGTTGCATCCCCGTACCGTCATGGGGCACTGGTCCTTCGCCGGAATGGCAGCGGCAGTGACACGAACGGTGGGCATAGGAGAACTCGTGGTCGGCAATCCGGCCCGTTTTCTCCGTTTGAACTACGAAGCGTTCGTGCGCTGCGGGCTCGATCGTGCGGGCTTGGCCCAGCTCCGCCGCTACTTCGACACGGGGCACGCCTCCGGTTCAGCCCTTGTGTCCCGCGTCGTCGCGGAGTTCGAGTCGGCAACCTCACGGACGATCAGGAACCGGGTCCTGCGCAGCTGGTCGGATGTCGACCTGGAGATCTCGCGTGAGGTGGCACGTGACTAGGGCTCGTCCCATGCCTCTGAGGCTCGCAGCCGAATTCGTGTGCGGAGCCCATGGAGAGCAGCTGACGGAGGAGACCGCCCCACGCCTCACCTGGGACGCGGCCATGGCCGTGGCGACCGGCACGGGGAGCGCGGGCCATGCCCTCCGATCGATCGTCTACGGGGTGAGGGGTGGAGTCGACGTATGGCGCCACAAGCAGGCGATACGTCGAGACCACCCCCTCCTTGATGCCGTGCTCATGGCACTGAGAACCAGCTGCGACAGCCGTGACTTCGCGGCACTGCACAAGTGCGGCAGGCGAGACCTCGCCGCACTGCGCGGAATCGTGCCGCGAGCCCGCCGCGCCGAGTACCGCGACTGGAACAACTGCGCCGTCGCCGCCGGGCTGATCAACGACAAGGCGGAGTGCAACCGACGGCTCCGGGCGGCAGGCCTCGAAGCCCCGTACCAGATTCACCTCGGACCGGAAACGATGATGAGGTCCGGAAACAGCGCGCGAACCGTGGACTTCTTCCACCCCGCCGTACCGCCCGGAACCAGGTGGATGATCAAGGACCGTCACGGCCTGCAAGGCGAATCGGTATGGCTCGGCCGAGCATGCCACCGGTTCGAACCCGGGCGGGACGCCGACGCGAACGAGAAACCGGACGTCGAGGTGGACGAGAAGGGAGCCGAGCTGGAGGCTCTCGCGCGGTCCGGCCGCCTCGTGGCCGAGGAATTGTTGCGGCCGGAGGACTGGTTCGTCACGGTGGGTGATTCCGCGCTGCCGACCCTGAGGGTGGTCACCTCCAAGCTCCGGGGACAGACGGAAGTCGTGGGAATGGTGCTGTTCCGCGGCGGACCGGGTGCTGTGGCGGCCAACCGCAGACAAGGGGGCACCGCGCACCTGGTCCACGAGGACGGATCGTGCGCGAACGGGCTCGACGCTCAAGGCAGGAGCCGAGGACCGTGCACGTACCGACTCCCCGCGTCCCGCACGAAAGAAATCCACAGCATGTGCATAGGGGCGCACGACCTGTTCCCGTGCGTCGGCTCGGTCGGCTGGGATGTGGGACTGTCGAGCCGCGGCCCGTTTCTGCTGGAGGGCAACCCGAACTGGGGCATGAACGTGCCCCAGTTGATGCCGGGCAGACCCATGCTGGAGGAGTTCCGGACGACACGGTTCCGCGACGGGTGGTAGGGCTGGGATGCGCGGGGGAGGTACCAAGGGGAAGGGGAGGGGGCGGTGATCGACAAGGGCGACATAAAAATAGAGCGGCTCAGCGACGCAGAAGCGCCCCGCTTCCTGGAGTTCGCGGACCGAGCCACCCTGAGGAGCCTCGCGTCTGTACGGGTCACCGGCCGAGTCGCCGTCGGCCAGACGTACCTCTGTGCCGTGTACCTGGACCGGGTGATCGGCTGCACGTCCTGGTACGAGAGCTGCCGGCGCAGCTATGTCGATCTCGACGGAGTGACCGTCCAGCCCACGAGCGTCTACCTGTGCTCGTCCGAAGTGCTCCCCGAATACAGGGGAATGGGTGTGGGAGGGATGCTCTACGAGCAACGCCTCGCCGATTGCAGCAGGGAGGACGCACCTGCACCCGCGCTCATGGTCGAGATCCTGGGACGAGGAACCCCTATGTCGGTCGATGACGGGGCCCGACCTGGCCTCGTCTGGCATCTCGCCCACGGGTTCGAGATCGTCGGTTACAGCCAGGAGGAAGACGCCGGGCCTGTGCTGGCCCGGGCCGTCCCCACCGCTGATGCAAGCCGCCGGGACGCGGCGGGATCACGGCCGGCGCTACGGTGATACGACGTCAGGCAGGCGGACCCAGCGACCCCGAGGGGATCACAGGGCAGGCAAGAGCGATCTCCGCCCACACGACTTTGCCAGTCGGCGGCCACGGCTCGCTGTCCCACCGGGCGGTCGGCGCGTCGACGAGGAGCAGCCCGCGGCCCGTCTCCTCGGTGCGACCGGCGTACGACGGGTAGGGGGCCGACGGCCGCCTCGCGGGTCGACCACTTCGATACGAAGCGTGTCCGAGGCCTCGACACCGAGGGTGAGCCGGAACCCGCGACCCTGCACGCGCCCGTGCGTGACCGCGTTCGCCGCCAACTCGGCGACGATCAGCGCTGAGGACTCGCTCACCGCACAGCTGGACGGCCGGCCCCACCCGTCGAGCTGCTGCACAGCCAACAGCCGGGCAGGGCGGGCGCCGCGAGGCGTCGCGCGGTTCGCATACCCGCAGGTTAGGGCGACGAGGGGACCTTCCTGGACGTGGTCTACGTCTACGGCCCCCCGACGGCGGACGAAGCCACGGTGACAGCGACCGCGGATCACAATGCCGGTTCCGGAAGTTCGTCCGGGCCCTCGACCACCACCGGATGGTCGGATCGATAGGAAGAGTCGGGGCGGCTGGCGACAACGCGGCCATGGAATCCTTCTTCAGCCTGCTGCAGAAGAACGTCCTCGACCGCCGGACCTGGGCCACCCGTGAAGAACTGCGGATCGCGATCGTGTCCTGGATCGAGAGGACCTACCACCGGCGCCGCAGACAAGCCGCACTCGGCCGGATGACACCCGTCGAATTCGCGGCCGTCATGACCACACCGGCCCTCCAGGCCGCGTGACCGAACCTGTCACCCAAACCTGCATCAGACCCAGTGGATATCGATCACTTATTGATCGGGCCTGGTGGAGTGTTCAGCATCAATACGAAGCACCACCACAAGCGGGCCGTATGGGTCGGGGACGATTCCGTGAAAGTCGATCACGGGAAATCGGCGCCCTACGCACGCAAGAGCCGGGCGGAGGCCAAGCGGGTCGCTCGAGTGCTTGAGCGGTATTGCGACTTCCCGGTACCGGTGGAGCCTGTGCTCGTATTCGTCGGTGTCACCGAGCTGAAGGTGGTCGCTACGCAGCTCGATGTCCGGGTGTACCAGGAGCGCCAGGTATCGGCACTCGCTCCGCTCTCAGGCGTTCTCACGGCCGACCAGGTGGAGGAGGTGTACAGCGTTGCTCGCCATCGCCAGGCTTGGAACCAAGCCTGAGCCGGGCATCCCGATGGGGTGCCGGCCGTTCCCACTGGAGCCATGGGCGGCCCCGAACGACTTGAGGGTCCGTCTCCGGCGCTATTGTTCCGTCGCCTTCTTCCCTTATCCCTCCGCAGAGGAGCGCCGGTGCGCAGGGTTGCTTGCATCGCCCTCGGTCTGGCCCTGATCGTCGAGGCCATCTGGCTGTTTGTTCTGCTCGCCGGGACCACTGTTATCGCTGTGGCCTTCCCCCGTGAACCTGACCGCCCCGGCGCGACGTGGATGACCTATGTCTCCTTCGCTCTGGCGCTGTTCTGGGTCGTCGCATGTCTTTGCGGCGCTGCCCGGGCCTTCGCCCGTGCTTACGGTCGGCCGACCGCGACCTGGTCTCTGGACTTCCTTTTCCTCGCCCTCGGCCACCTCGCCGCCACCGTCCCGACCGCCACCGACGGCCTCCCGCTCGTGGCTCTCGCCGAACTCGCGTTCGCGCTTCTTCTCCTTCTGGCTGCCCGGCCTTCGCGCTCCCAGGCCTCGATGCCTACCAGCATCCGGTAGTTCGAGAACACCGGGGTGCTGTGGACCGACCGTCCAGCGACGTTGTCTGGACCTCACCTGCGACGATGCTCCAAGATCCCGTCCACGCCTCGTCCACAGACCCCGACATACGGCCGCTCCGGGCCGCATACGGCTGCACAAACGCGAAGACCCCGGCCTCAGCGTTTCCGCTGGTGACGGGGTCATTCAAACAGTGGTGCAGCTGAGCCGATAGGCCGTCGGCACGCAGCCGCGGGTTCGCGTCCCTGGCGGGGCGCATGGACTGGCGATGGAGAAGGGCGCTTGCTGGAGCGGGAACCAGCGGCTCTTCTGGACCTCGATGCTCGATCAGCTCAGACCAGGGACAGAAACCGGGACGGGGCTGGGCGGGTCGTGCCAGACGGGTGCGCCCCGGCGAGATGGGACGAAGCTGCCCCGATGGGGAGGGGAGGTCGGAATATTCTGGTCTGTACAGAGAGCGGCGGTGATCAGAAGTGGTCCATCAACGCCAAGTCCCACGCCCACACCTTCGTGACACCGCCCGGCTCGTACTGGCCGCCACCCTGGCGTCCGTCCTGACGCTTGGCGCCGGCCCCGCGCGGGCGGCCTCCGCGGGCCACGTTTCGACGATCGACGCGGCTACCCACCGGATGACCGTCACGGATCACGGCCGTACGGTGATGACCTTCACCGCAGGCTTCGGAAAGCCCGGCTTCCGTACGCCGTCCGGAACCTTCCGCGTGCTGGGCAAGGACACGGTCATCACGATGACCTCGTGCAGCGCGCACATCACGTGCAATCCACGCAATCCCAACTACTACGTCCTCACGGTCCACTGGGCGGTGCGCCTGACCAGCTCCGGCGTGTTCGTCCACGCGGCGCCCTGGGACCACGCCATCGGCCGGGCCGACACCTCCCACGGCTGCATCCACCTGAGCACGACGGACGCCCACCGCTTCTACGATTTCAGCCGGACCGGCGACACGGTGATCGTCAAGAACACCGGCGGCTTCGCCGGCGGCCCGAGTGGTCCCTGACGCCCCCACGCCTCAGCGCCGAAGCCGGGACCTACGGGCACCCTGCCCGCCCATCCGGCACCGGCGGTGGCCAACTCGCCGGCCTCCCAACGAGTACCAGCAAGCAGCCTGACCGCAGGTGGGCAAGTGGCCTGGTCAACACTCCGAACCAGGGTTCTCACTCGGGACAGGGATGTCCTGCTCGGTCCAGATGCATTTGCCGTCGCGGAGGTAGCGGGCGCCCCAGCGTCTGGAGAGGGCGGCGACGAGTTGCAGGCCGCGGCCGCCCTCGTCGGTGTGGGCGGCGTGGCGGATGCGCGGGGTGCTGAGGCTGCTGTCGTAGACCTCGCAGGTCAGGGAGCTGCTGCGCAGCAGGCGCAGGCGGATGGGGCCCTTGGCGTGCCGGATCACGTTGCCGATCAGCTCACTGGCCAGCAGCTCGGTGGTGATCGCGAGATCATCCAGTCCCCAGGTGGCCAGTTGCGCGCGGACGAATTCACGGGCCTGTCCGGCCGCGCGGGGATCCTCCGGTAGGACGCAGGAGGCGACATCACCGGCGTCGATCGCCCGGGTGTGGGCGATCAGTAGCGCTGCGTCGTCGTTCGTCCGGCCATGGTCGGGTAGCAGAGCCGAGACCACTGCGTCGCACAGGTCGTCGAGGTGCTGGACGTCGTCGACCTCGTTCCGCGCCGTGAAGATGTGCACCGCATGCTGGGCGAGGATCTGTTGCAGTCGGGCCAGTCCTCGGTCGACGCCCTGGGTGGCGGATTCGACGAGCCCGTCGGTGCACAGGACCAGCAGGCTCTCTTCAGGCAGAAGCAGCTGGTGCGTTTCGAACGGTGGCTCGGCCGCCCCGAGCGGCGGGTCGGCGGCCAGGTCGGGCCTGTGGACGGTGCCATCGGGATGGACGACGACCGGCGGGGGATGACCGGCCAGGGAGAACGAGCAGACCCGGGTGATCGGGTCGAAGACGGCGTACAGGCAGGTGGCGTAGCAGTCCTCGCCCAGGTCGCTGACCAGGTCATTGAGACGACTGAGCAGCTCGTCAGGGGGTATGTCCAGGTCGGCGAGGGTGCGCACTGCGGTGCGCAGCTGGCCCATGGTGGCTGCTTCGGGGATGCCGTGTCCCATGACGTCGCCGATCACCATGGCGACCCTGTCCGCGGACAGCGGGATCACGTCGTACCAGTCCCCACCGACTTGCTCGCCCCGGCCCGCGGGCAGGTAACGGGCGGCGGCGCAGGCGGCGGGCAGGCGGGGCAGTGTCCGGGGAAGCAGGCCACGCTGCAGCCCCTGTGCCCGGGCGTGCTCCACGTCGTACAACCGGGCGCGCCCCACCGACTGGCCGGCCAGACCGCTCAACGCGGTCAGCAGCGTACGCTCCTCGTCGCTGAAGGAACGCGCCTGGGCGAAAGACACCAGACACATGCCGATGGAGCGCCCGGAGGCGATCATGGGCAGGAACGCCCACGCGTTCTTCTTGGCCGCCGATGGGATATGCGCCAGCGCTGGATAGCGCCGGCAGTACTCTGCGGCTGATTCGATGAACCGGGGAGTGCGATTCCCCAGCACGTCGGTGGCCACGGGGTAGTCGCTCACCGGTATCCCGTCGAGCAGGCTGAGGAATTCCTGTGTGTATCCGGCGGAGCCAACCACACTTTGTCGGCCGCCTTCGAGGACCCAGAATATGAGCCCGTCGGCGCCGAATGGGGGCAGGACATGCGCCGCGAAGGCCTGTACGACTTCCCGGGAGGTGAGCGCCTCGGCGAGTGCCGAGGTCAGTTTGCCCATCCGTACCGTCTGCTCAGAGCCGGCCGCCGAACCACGGACGGGCAGTCTGCCGGGCAGATCTTCCAGGCAGGCTGCGGCCCATTCCGCCACCGAATGCAGGAAGGATCGCTGCACCTCGTCGGGCTCGTCGGCCCCTTCCATGATCACGGACAGCACACCTATCGGACCATCGCTACCGAGGAGGGGCACCGATGCCGTGCCGGCTGAACCAATGCTCAGGCTGTCCCCGACCACCCAGGCATAGTCCCCACGCCGCATGGCGCGTGCGGGCGCCGCGTCCTGCTCATCGGAGAGATCCGCCCACGCCTCGGCGCTCTCCGCAGCCAATCCGCTGGCCGCAACCAGGCGCAGCCGGCGAGCAGCAGGATCGCACCAGTGCAGGAACGCGCCCCGGCCGTCCAGGCACTCCGTGGCCTTGAGAGCCAGCGTCAGCGTCTCCGCGCCTCGCAGCGCTTTGTACGAGGCGGCCGGAAAGCCCAGCCCCGGCCGCCGGGGGTGGCTCCCGGCTCTGGCTGTCGCAGGTGCCAACTCGTCTCCTGCTCACTCATGGGTCGCGGTCCTGCACATACGGTGACAGATGGCCCGTAAAGCAGGCAAATAACACTAAACGCTACCTTGCTGCCGGTCCATATCCGTCCGGGGTCCCTGCGCCGCAGGGGACGTCCGGGTCGATGCAGGCGCCGGGCTGCGGAGCCGGCAGCCCTACCGCGCACGGATCAGCGTGTGACGGCGGCTTCGGTGAGGGCCACTGCGGACGCGGACGGTGTCTCCGAAGCGGCATCTCGTGGTCGACTGGGTTCGGCAGCGGCGAGGGCTTGTCGGGAAGCCCGTCACCCTGCGAGACCTGGCGGAGGCGGCGGGGGGCGTCGGGGTCGGCGGTCTCCGGCAGGCGTTTTGCCAGTTCGGTTGCGATGCCGGTGGCGAGTGCCTGGGAGAGGGCAGCGCTGTGGGCGTAGCCGCCGCGGTAGGGCTCCGGGATGACGCCGCGCAGGCCGCGCCGCGGGTCGAACACGCGGCGTTCTTCCCACCCGCGTTGGAGTCGGTGGTCTCGTGGACGTCAACCGGCAACCATACGAGGACCGCGGCATCACGGTCGCCGAACTCGTCACCAGGCTGCGAGTCCGGTTCCCGGAACGACGACTTGGCGTCGTAGCTCAGGTCGAAGCGTGCCTCGGCGAGCGCCGACTCAAGTTCCACATGGGTCGGTTCCCGGTCGTTGGACAGCACAGCCGCCCCGGGCCAGATCAAGAGAGGCCTCGCGTCCTTCGTCCGTGTCGTCTGGCCCCGCGTCGAAGCCCGCTTGCCGGCTCGCGCAGCGGCACCGCGCACGGTGCTGTTCCTGCACAACGCGGGCCTGCTCGCCCGGTATTGGGACGAAGGCGGCCACGACACCCTCGTCCGTCTGCAGGCGGCGGCCCGCCGGCCTGCCGACGACCCGCACGGGCTGTGGCTGCTGTGCCCGATGGAAGTGCGCTCACGGATGCCGCAGCTCGACGGGAAGACGGTCGAGGTGATCGGCGGGGACGGGGAACGGGCCTATCTGGACAGCAAGTTCCTCGATTCGCTCGCGGGCGAGCAGGAGACGGAGGAGGCGTCCTGAGGCCGTGGGCGCACCGCCGGGCAGCGCCTGCTCGGTGGTGCGTCTGGCTCTGGAGCCTATGTGAGTCCGGCTTTATCACACGCGGACCGGAGTTCCGGGATACAGATCTGGCCGATCGTGTACATGCCGTCCTTGACGAGGGTGTCCTTGATGTTGCTGACGGTCACCGGGACCGGATGGAGCAGCACAGTCGGGATGTCCTTGGTGGAGGCGTTGTTGACCCTGGTATCGGCGAGGTTATCGAGCTTCTCGCCGCGCGCCAGGGCGACGGCCATGGTGGCGGCGGCGTCGGCCTCCGGCTTGAAGGGCTTGTAGACGGTCATGTACTGCTCGCCCCCGACGATGCGCCGCACACCCACGAGGTCGGCGTCCTGGCCGGTGATGGGCGGTAGCGGTGTGATGCCGGCGACCTTGAAGGCGGAGATTACACCGCCGGCGAGGTGATCGTTGGCGGCCAGCACGCCATCAATGTTCTTCCCGCCCAGGGCGGCGATGGCTCCGGACATGTTGGTGTGGGCGGTATCCTCCCGCCAGTCGATGTCGTCGTAGGACCTGGCGATCTTCGCTCTGCCCCGGAGGACGGGCAGCGCGCCCCTTTTGAACCATCCTGCATTGGGGTCGGTCGGGGGGCCGTTCATCATGACGATCTGGCCGCCGTGCGCATGGGTGCCCATGGCCCTGAGGAGCGCTTGGCCCTGAACCCTGCCGACCTGCGCGCCGTCGAAGGTGACGTAACCCGAGACCGGGCCTTCGGCGAGCCGGTCGTAGGCGACGACCGGGACGCCCTGCTGGTGCGCAGCCTCGACCGAGGAGCGCAGCGCCTTTGGGTCGACGGCCATGAGTATCAGCACATCGACCCCCTTGCTGAGCATGTAGTCGATCTGCTGCCGCTGGACGGTCACATCGTCCTTGGCGTCGGCGGACTGCACCGGACAGCCCGGGCACAGTTCCTTCAGTTTTTTCTCGATCAAGGGCTTGTCGAACTGCCCAGTGCGAGAGGACCCGACCGAGGGGAGCAGTACGCCGACAGTGAAGCTTCCCCTTTCGGATGCCACGTCGCCGCCTCCGCAGCCCCCAGGGGCCACCGCCAGCACCAAGCTCACGGCGATGGTCATGCTCCGCATACGGGTCTTCGCGTCGCTCTTCACGTCACAAACCTTTCCCGACCCCCACGGGCTCGGCCGCAGGGCGCTCGGCTCGCGCGGTGGCACGACGATTTCGCTGTACGCCTTCTTGCCGACGCCGTCCGGCGCGGTCCCGACGCCGACATCGCCGCGACGAGAAAGACGCGCCGGCAGCCGTCACCTCGCAGACCACGATCAGCGGTTCGCCGACGCACACGGTGACCGACTGCTCACGCTTACCGCGAACGGTCGGGTCAGGTCGAGGCGCACGGGACTGTGGTTCCGACAGGCGATCACGCCGCCGGGGTGTGATCCCGTTCGCCTTCCGCCTCGACGACTGTGTCCTGGGCATGTCCGGTGCTGCTCGATGGCCCCGTGCTCAGCGGTCCGTCGCGCTCATCCGCGGCATGCGACGGGAGTGGCGAGTACCGCCAGGTTCGTACTCCATGCCTCTGGATTGCGTGACGAGCCTCCTCGCTCGTTAATGCCCATGCTCCACCCTCGCCCGTGGCGAGGCGAGACAGACGGGAGAGGGTGTGGCAAGCCAGGTACGAAGGCAGCCCCTGTCAACCGCGCATGAGACCTCGACTCCGGGGCCATAGCCGAAGCGCATCCCAGGTCGCGGTCCACGAGAAACTCAGGCGGCTCGTCTCGTGTCGCGACGTGGCAGATCGCTTCCACCTGGTCACGAGACAGCCCGTACTCTGCTGCGACCGTTTCGAGCGACTCCCCGGCTTTCCGCATGCCGACAATGGCGTCCACCTGGATGTTCGGTCCGTCCACAACCGGAGCGCCCCGTCCGAAGCGAGGGTCGATGATCACTGGTGCGACGTCCGGGTACTGGCGCAGCCGGAGCCTGTAGGGGTACTGCTCGCCCGGCTCCCAGCTGATGTAGTGGAGATAGTCCGTGATGACCTTGCGGATCGGTCACTGACCGTCGCGCGCCCGAGCCAGCTCGCCGTCCGCACACTCCGCGAAGATTTCCGAGCAGTCCGTTGCAATGTGGTGTGTGGCCAGCCCGTACTCGTCGCCGAAGGTGTTCCGCACTACCTCCGTGGCGTCCCGGATGCGGGCGGGATGTCCGCGGCGGAGGTGTACGCCAGGGTGAGGGTGATGTCCTGGGCGACGCCGGTGGTCGTGCGCGTGGTGCGGAGTGTGGTGATGGCCGGGCGGTCCGTTCGCCGACCGCTACGAGGCGGGTCGGCGTAGCGTCCCCGGCGCTGACCTGGTCCCCGGCGCTGCCCTGGTCCTCGGCCGTGGCCTGGAAACGGCCTGGCGACACCTGACAGGCGCGCCGCCAGCCGGCTGGGGCTCCGCCGAGCCGGTCAACCTGGCCTGGTCACCACACCAGTTGACGAACCTGGCTCAGTCCCCGTCTACGCGGGAACGCCAGTTGACCATCGCGTTCCGTACGGTGACCATGCTGCACATCGTCGGCAGCCGGACCATGCGTGCACGTGGAACTGCTCAACCCACTTCGGCGGCGTCCGTGCTGAAGGTACTACCGCGCTGTCCTGACGGGCGTCTGACAAGCCACGGTACAGAGGTGGGCAGGCTCCACCATTGGGCGGGGCACTCGGAGCATGGGCAGAGCAAGGACCGCTGGGCGGGGGCGGGCAGCTGGTGATCGAGACGGTTGTCCGGCTTAATCGGCAGGTCGGCGGCGATTGACCGCAGGTTCGGGCCCCGGCAGGAGCCGCGAGCAAGGGCCGGTCGCGCCGGACCCGCTGTGACCTGCGGGATTCTCTGGTTGGACCGACGTGGGCCACCTGCCCCAGCCCGAAATGGTGTGGCGTGCCCGTCCAAGCTTTCCGGCGGGTTCACGCCGGCACAGGAAGCGAGCTAACATCTAAGTAAGATTCAATCTACGTAATATCGAAACTGTGTTTTGGTCGAGAGGGGAGCCACCTGTGGAATTCAAAGGGAGGGTGGCTGACCTGGATCTGCTGGCTCGACAGCTGGGCCTGGTGATCAAGGGAGCGGGTGCTACCCGTGGACGGGCCGTGATCATGACCGGGCGGCGCCGGGTGGGGAAGTCTCGCCTGGTCCAGGAGTTCTGTGACCGGTCCCGGGTTCCGTACGTGGTCTTCCAGGCGACCCGGGGCCGCAACGCCGTGGCCGAGCGGGCGGACTTCACTGGGGCGCTCGCCCAGTCCGTCCTACCGGGGGCGGAGCTGGTGGCCGGGCTGCAGGCCGCGGACTGGAATCAGGCGCTGCGCTCACTGGCCGTCGCGGTTCCGGACGACGCCCCGAGCATCGCGGTGATCGACGAGGTGCCGTGGCTGGTGGAGCAGGACGCGGAGTTCGAGGGGGCTCTGCAGACCGTCTGGGACCGTCACCTGTCCGCCAAGCCGGTCCTGCTCATCCTGGTCGGCAGCGACATGTCGGTGATGGAGGCGCTGCAGTCGTATGGCCGCCCGTTCTTCGGGCGGGCGGCGAAGATGACCGTACGGCCGCTGCACCTGGGCGATGTGCAGGCCATGACCGGGCTGGATGCGGCGGACGCGGTGGACGCGCTGCTGATCACGGGAGGCTTTCCGGAAATCGTTCAGTCGTGGCGGCCAGGGACGGGCCGGGCGGACTTCCTGCGCGAGGCAGTGGCGAATCCACTGTCTCCGCTGCTGGTGGCGGGTGAGCTGTCGCTGCTGGGGGAGTTCCCAGAGGCGTCGCACTCGCGGGCGGTGCTGGAGGCGGTAGGCAGCGGCGAGCGGACCTTCTCCACCATCGCTGCACAGGCCGGGGGAACAGGTGCCCTGCCATCGGGCACGCTGTCCCCGCTGCTGAACACCCTGCAGGCCAAGCGGGTTCTGGCGGCCGACCTGCCGCTGTCCGCGAAGGCCGACACCAAGAACAAGCGCTACCGCATCGCCGATCCGTATCTGCGTTTCTGGCTGGCGTTCCTGCAGCGGGGTATCCCGCTCATCGAGCGCGGCCGGGGCGATCTTGCCCTGGAGCGCATCGAGCGGTCCTGGACCACTTGGCGGGGGCGTGCCGTCGAGCCGCTCATCCGCGAGTCGCTGCTGCGGCTGTTGCCCGATGAGCGATGGCCGGAGACAGAGGCGGTCGGCGGCTGGTGGAACCGGCAGAACAACCCCGAGATCGACCTGGTCGGCACCGACCGTGAACCCGTGGCGGGCGCGGTGCACTTTGTCGGCTCCATCAAGTGGCTGGAGTCCCAGCCGTTCGGCCGACATGAATACGACGCCCTGGCTCGGGACGTGCTCGCGGTGCCCGGTACGGGGCGGGACACCCCGCTGGTCGCGGTGTCCCGCAGCGGTGTCGTCGGCAGTCTGCCGCTTGCGGCCCACTGGGGGCCTGAAGATCTGGTCCGCGCCTGGCAGTAGCGGAGAGACGGTGAGGCATGGGGTACGTGGCTCAGGACGCCCAGTGCCGGTAGGCCTCAACCCAGGCCCACCCCTCAGGCGCGGGTTCGGGCAGCGGTAGGTCGAGGAGGCCGACCGCGTGACGGTGTCGACCGCGCCTGCACAGGGCGACGATGCCGCTGCCGGACCGGAGTTGGACGGCGGTGACGGTTACGGTGACGCCGAGCACGACTGTGTCGAACGGGAGGGCGAGGCGGTCCTCGATGACTGCATGGAGGGCGGCGAGTTGTTCGTACTCGTCGCAGGCATCGACGATCGCCTCCGCGACCATGGCGGCGAGCGCGGTAGTGGTGGGCCTCATCGTCTGTGGTGCCTTTCCGCGCGCAGGAGTTCCGCGAGGCGGGTGCCGAGGGGGGTGATGCTTGGCAGGGGCTCGTGTGTGTAGTGACTCTTCTTGCGACGGCGCAGCAGTTCCTCCCCATCCCGCTCCCAGGTGAACGCGGGCTTGCGCAGGAGCGCGCGGAACACGGCGTCGGCGTTCTTGGGATGCCGCTGGACCAGGCGGCGGATGACCATGGGGGAGACGGAGTCGTCGTTCAAATACTCCCGGAGCTGCGTCAGGTAGGTGCGGTTATGGGCCAGAGCGGGATCGGCGAACAGCGCGTCGAGGCGGCCGAAGTCGGCGTAGTAGCAGATGCCTTCGGTCTCGTCACAGATCACAGCGACGTCGTCCGCGTCGAGAAGCTCTTCGGGCAGGCTGCTGAGTTCGTCAAGCGAGGGCCCGCTGTTCCTCGCCTGCGCGGCGGCCTCGTCGTCAAGTCCGGCGAGGGCCTTCTCCTGCCGGTGACGGTGATACTCCCGCAATCGGACCTGCGTCTCTGCCGGGTCCAGGACGAGCAGGTCGGTGCCGAACAGTTCGACGAAGTCGGCACGGGCTTCGGCCTGCATCTCCCAGGCCCTGCGCAGCATCTCGGGATTGCGGCGCAGCAGCTGCGGACTGACAACCAGGGTCCGAACGGCGACCTGCGCCAACTGCGAACCGTCGCCGGGCGGGTAGGTGGTGAGGTTGCCGCTGACCATCCAGGCGCCGGTGTGGGGGTGGACGGGCACGATGCGCGCGGCAACGAATATCCCCTTGCGCAGACTCCCCAGAGCGCGCCGCCCCAGGTTGGAGTGGACCCGGTAGACGAGGTCGTCCAGCAGGTTGTGCAGGATGGCGGCGCCTCGATCGAGGCCCTGTACCTCGAAGAGCCCCTCGACCACGTCACGCCAGCCGAGCAGCATCGCACGCTCGTCCTCCGACAGCGGCGGCCGCCGCTGGGCCACGAACTGCTCGACGACTGTGGAGCCGTCCGCCAGCCGGTATTGCAGCGCGAAGTGATCGATCGTCTGGATGGCGGTCGCCTCGTCCAGGAAGCCGAGTCGGTCCTCGGCCTCGTCGAGCCGGGCATCCAGTCGCCGGGCGAAGCGCGGCCCCTGCGCGAACGCCACCAGCTCACTCTTGAGATCCCCGCTCCGTGCCACCAGCCTCCCGACTCGGGGAGGCGTCGTGGCGGAACCGCTCTGGTCCACTTCTTCCTGCCTACTCTTCAAGTCTCTGCCGTACAACGCGAGCCGCCGCCTGCGAGCGCGGCACGCGTCTGGCTGGGGCATGTGTCAGGAGCCGGACGGCCGGGGCCGACCCGTGAGTTGCCGGGCGAGCCGTTCGGCGTTGAGGGTGCGCACGGCGGCGTCGACGGCATCGCGGTCGGTGAGGTCGACGCCCCGCCTGGCGAGCGCGGCCGAGATCTGCTTGGCCGGACCCCACGCCTCCTCGTCGTCGACGGCCGCGCGAAAGGCGGACGTGTACGCATCGACTGCGGCGATGACGGGAGAGATCCATGGCTCCTCGACACCGCGTTCGGTGAGCGCGAAAGCCACCCATTGCGTCAGCACGGCGGGCAAGAGCGTTCGGTGCTCCTGATCGAGTACGGCTTTGCGGGGCAGCCAGTCCTCCAGGAAGCCGGCGACCTGGCCGGGGCTCCAGCACAGCGGACCGCGGCTGAGGTAGTTCTCTCCGTAGTCCAGGAACAGATCGGCCAGCGACCTGACGGTGTCGGCTTCCTGTGCCGCATCGGAGCGGGAGGCGGTGAACGCGTCCAGCAGACGGGCGCGTTCGGCTTCGTCTAGCGGCTGGTGTTCGGGCCAGTCGGGCAGGTGGTCTCGGCAGCGTGCCCAGGCCAGGGCCCGCAGGGCGACGACGTCCTCGTCGTCCTGGCGGGGCCAGGTCATGTCCGTCAGTCGCAGCGCCAGAGCGAGATCCGCGAGCACCTCGCCCGCGTCCTGTCCGGTCGGCGGCATCGGCACCTCGCCGTCCTCCCGCATCGCCGACCATGCTTCGACCGCCGCCGGCGTCAGCAGCGCCAGCTTGTCGACCATCGTGACGCCGACCTCGCTGATCTGCGCCATCAGCGTGTGCGGGACGGGACCGTCGTACTCGACGAACAGCACCCGCTCGCTGTCCCACACATCCACCGCACGCCAGGCACGCACCGGGCGGTGAGGCGCGGCCGCGTGCCAGGCGGGCAGCGGCTGCGATCCGACGAGGATCTCCACCGTCTCGCCGAGCACGGAGCGGCTGTCGGGCGGGCCGACCCGCTCCAGCGCGGCCACGGCGGCAAGGCCATGCGGAGACGGTGTCGTCGAAGCCCGGCCCACCACCTCAAGACACAGCGTCTGCTCCGGCTCGCGCTCCATCATCCCGGCGGCCAGCCACGCCTCGCCCAGACACCTGCTCGCCCACGCCTCCACCGCGAGGACATTCCTGTCTTCCAGATGCAGCGTTCGGGCCTCCCGCAGGACACGATCCGACAGTCGCAGAGGATGCGGCGAACGGCGTACGGGCTTCTTGCCGCCACCCGGCTTGCGGCGGCCACGGCTCTTCGGCATGCCATCGAGTCTGGCAGAGCAGGGTGGGACGCGGACCGGATGTCGAGGACAGCCCTCGTCGGGGTGAGTGCGCGGGCGCGCCGACTCGGTTCCAACCGCCGCCGTGGCCTGAATGGCCCTCTTTCGTCATGAAAGCTCTCCCCGCACCCTTCGATCAGGTGCGATACGCCCATGCTGCGGGACCGACGGGGAGCCGCGATGGTCAGAACCGTCTATGTACCGGTACTGCCGACCACCCGAGCCGCCAGGCGGGCCTACGAACACGTGGACGTGTCGGTGAGGCACCGGATCGAGCCGTTGTGGACCGTGGTACCGCGTGTCGGGCCTGAACGTCTTCGGGACGCACCTCCGGTCTCCGACCCGGAGACCGACGAGACCCTGCTGAGAGACTGGCTCACCCCGCGCATGGACGACCTCATCGAGACGATGGGCGACAATCCCGGTTGGGTCGACGCGGCCCATGTCGAGCGTTTGATCCACGGGTCCGCGGACAGTCTGTGGCACCTGGCCGTCAGAAGCCGCCTGCGCCTGGTCACCGGGCCCGAGCGCGACCCGAGGCACCAGCGCTACGCCGCTGACCTCGCCTTCCTCAGTGGTCGCAGCCTCGGTATACGGCTCCCGCTCCAAAAGCCCCCGGACCCGCACGGCAGCCTCCGCCCGCAACTCCTCGGCCTGATCGACCGCCTGTGCCTGCCACCCTCCCGCCTCGACCTCATTCTGGACATCGGGCCGGTCACGGACGCCGGGGAAGCCGCCAAGACCGCCCTCATCGCGATCGACCTCCTCGGCGCCCTCGTCCCGTGGCGCACGCTCGTCCTCACCGCCGGCGCCTTCCCCCGGGTCATGGACGACATCGACGTGCAACCCACCCGTACCGCCGTGCGCCACGACTGGTGGCTGCACCACCTGGTGCGCACCGCCCGCCCGGAGTTGGCGAGGAGGATCGTGTACGGCGACTACTCCGTGGAGCACGCCTGCAGCGCCAACACCGCCCCCGTCCGGCAACCAGGCCCGGGCTGGAGCCTGCTGCGCTACACCACACCGGACGGCTTCCTCATCGCCCGAGCACCGACCAGGGGTCCCGACCACGTCTCTCGGGTACGCGCCCAGGCTCGTTGGATAGTCGAGCACAACGGCTTCCGCGAACTCGGCGATCCGGGCCACGCCGAAGGTGAGCGCTGGCTGCGAGACTGCGCGTACGGTGACGGCTCGAAGGGCTCCGGCAATGCCGAGACGTGGCTCCAGGCGGGCCATACGCAGCACATGGACTTCGTCGCCCGGCTGGTGACAGGCGCTTTGTGAGGCACCGAAGGCGCGAAAACGGGCCCTCCACGACCAGCAGGCGTTGCTTTGCGCCAGGGCCAGGGGTCTGGTGGGCAGGATAGGGACGATGCCGAAAGTATGGGCATCGCGTCTACCTGGCAGAGAGACATCGTATTGCGCGCGCCGGGCGAGCCAGCCTGGGCAGCTTTCCCCTCCAGCGGGTTTCCGGGTGGGGATGAACCTGCGCACGGTCACCAGGTGGACAAACACGTTTCTGACCTTCGGCGATGCCTGAGAGGGAGCAGGTCGTTGTATCGCGAGCCTTCAGGTGTCAAGCGGACATATGCGGCCTGACCGGCAGCTTTGCTTGCGCAGAGGGTTCTCCTGGGCGGGGCACTAGGAGCATGGGGACAGGGAAAGCCGCTGATAGAGGGCGCTCGTGGTCCAGACGGTTGTCCGGTTGAACCGGTAGGCGGTCGGCGCTTGGCTACAGGTTCGAGTCTTGGGCGGGAGCCGCAATCAAGGGCTGGGTCGGCTCTTCGGCCAGGACGCGGTCTTCCCGCGTTGCGGCGTCGCACCCTCCTGCGGGCAAGCAGCCCAGCCACTGTCGTCGGCCAACAGAGGATCTGCGTCGATCGGCGAGGAGCCCAATGCGCGCGTGGCCGGAGCGCGTGGCCGTGGCAGTTCAGGTCGATGCAGCCTGGCTCTGCCTGCCTTGGTGCATCCAGGCGATGACGTCGAATACGCGCAGGACGCCGATGTCCTCGCCGATGCCTGCCTTGTCACGGAGACTGACCAGCTGGTCGTAGAAGGTGCCGTTGTCCGCCCGCAGGGCCGCTGCCAGGGCGGCCCAGAAGGAGTGATCGTTCTTCGGCCGTTGGAAGAGCTGTTTGACGCGGATGTCGTAGATCGGGATCAGGTGGGGACGCTTGCGGGCCAGTAGCTTGCCGGCGATGACCGGGCCGCTGCCGTCGGGCTTGTTCGGGTGGTTCTTGTCGGCCAGGCGTTCCCACAGCTCCCACGCGGGCCCGCCCTCTGCTACGAAGGCATCGCTTCCAGCGTCCTCCAAGCGGGCGTCGCGAGGGATGAGCGACAGCAGCTGCGTCCAGTGCCCGTCGGGATCGGTCAGCAAGTTGATCGCTCCGTGCGGCTCAAGGGAAACGCTGAGCATGGTGATGGCCACCAAGTCGTTGGTGTCGAAGCGGTCGGCGACGTGCTCGGCGTCACCGCCCCCGCCCAGGCGCTCGAAGTGCGCGCCGGAGTAGAACAGGTCGCCCCTTGAGCGTCGGCGGGTGAAGTACTCGACCAGCAGGTGTACGGCGTTCTCGTCGTCCCAGTAGATCTCCGGGATCTTCAGTTCGGTCATCGCGCAGCCCCCAAGTGCCCTGCCAGTGGTGGTGTGCGCGGTGCACGGTACACCGGCGGCGACCATGCGTGGCTCACAGCTACTACCCCTGCCCAGCGGGCCACTGGGGCCGCGTGCGCGGGGGTTTCAGGTTGGCCGCACAGCCGCTCCGCTTCCGCGCTGCAGGTGCTCGTTGATTTGTTGCAGGCGTTGCCAGGCGGCGGGGTCGGTGCCGTCGCCGAGCGGGTAGTGCAGGGCGGGGCGAGCGGCCGGGCCCAGTTGGGTGGGGGCGTTGTCCGGCAGGGCGTTGCTGGCATGGCTGATGCCGAGCTCGGCTACGGCGTCGAAGCCGAGGGTGAGGGAGATGGGGATCGGCGGTGGCTCGTAGTGAGCCGGAGTCGTCAGGTCCGCGCGCGCCGCACGCAGCTCACTGATCATTGTGGCGAGGTTGTGCCTGGCCGCGAGGGCCTCGGCGAGCTTGGGCAGCAGCTCGATCGGTGCCGTCTCGTCGGCGGCATAGCCCAGAGCCAGGGTGATGTGCTCCTCTACGCCCTTTGGGGTGTGAGCGATGCGCAAGGTCGCGATCGCGGGGCGGTCGGGGGCGCCTACGGCGACAGCCCAGGTCGGCTGGGACTGGCGGGCGCGGCTGCGGGCCAGGTCGGTCAGTTGCCTTGGGGACCAAGGGACGTTGACGGGCTCGGCGGTGGCCCATCCGGCCGGCGGCGCTCCGGTGAGGGTCTGCCAGGCGTCTTCCAAAGCGCCGCCGAGCAGGAGGTGCTCGTGGGCGGGGTGGATCGTGCGGATGGACAGCAGCAACTGCCGTTCACCTCTGGTACCGAGCGCGGGTTGGAAGGCGTCCGCGGTCCGGGGGCCGTTGTCGACAGCCGGGGTGAAGTGCCCGTCGTGCCAGCGCAGTACGGCTCCGGAGAGGCCGTCGTAGTAGCCGTTCTCGGGATGGCGTACGACCCAGCGTGCGGGTGTGTGCTCAAGCGCGGTACGGGTGGGCAGGGTCAGCCGGGTACGGGGCGAAGTGACGATGCACAGTTCCCGTCGACCGAGTCCTACGGTTCGCAGCGCCTCGGTCAGCCATGTCGTGGCGGCAACGACCGGGCGGTCATGGATGACGATGGCACCCGTGTCGGTGAACACGTCTATGTCGCTGAGTGCGTCCACGCCCGCGGACGGGACCGTCGTGTCGTCTATGGCGGGGAGGACGGCCACGACGTCGGTGTGAGCGGCCTCGGGCGGCCATGTGGTGCCGCCGAGCAGCGTCGCCAACCGCCCCGCGACCGAGCCGGCGAGCCGCCCGGCATCCGCGATCCCAGTGGTCGCCCGCACCTCGGTCCACCACACTGGCCCTTCCGTCCGAACTCCGGGCCCCAGCAGTCGCGCCGTCTCGCCCGGTACCTGCAGGTAGCGGGGGGCTTCGACGGAGACCAGGAGCCGTCCGTCGTCCGTGCAGAGCTGGGCGACGGCTCCTCCCGCCGCACGGTTCACGCGCAGGTCGGGGCCGCCGGCGTGGAGTGCGGCCAGCAGCGTCTTGATGTCCGGCATCTGCGGGGTGAGGGTGATGACGTCCTGGGGCATGTGCTGCTTTCTCTCAGAGCGGACGGCGCTACTGCCCTCAGTACCGGCCCGAGAATTCTTCGAGGGCGTCCAGGGACGGGGCTTCTTGGGGGGTGTCCTCGACGGCCAGGCCGATCTCCGGGCGCGGCGGACTCTGTGCCGCCCACGACAGCGCGGCGAGCGCGCTGAGCCCTTGGCCATGGGCGGCTCGCAGGCGTAGCAGCCATTCGGCGCCCGCTTCGAATGCCGCCTCGCCAGCGGCTGTTCTGGGTTCGTAGCCTGCGGCCTCATCGCCGATGGAGGCCCAGAGAAAGCCCAGAGTCTGTCCGTCGCGCCGGATCGTGAAGTAGCGCACCGGGTGGTCGGTGATGTCCAGGTACTCGTCCTCGGACGCCGGAACTCTGGAGCGGAGCAGACGCGAGCGTGCGGGAATCTCGAACGTCCCCCAGGAATCGTCGTAGGCGAATCCTTCGATTCGCGGATCCTCGAAACCCGTCACCGCGGGAGTCGCGTGGCGATTCGGGTCGCCCGGCGTAGGAGCGCTGCTGAGCAGAGCTGAAATTTCCTCCAAAGCGGCGGCCAGCCTGGGCGCGTTCTCCGCGTACACCTCGGGCTGCTCCCGGTCGCGGGTGTCCATCGCCAACCACGCGTCGCTGTACGTTTCCAGCGTCACGACGAGCAGGCTGCTCTTCCAGATGTCCACCTGGACCGCGAACAGTTTTTCCGCGCGGTGTTTGACTCCTGATTCCAGCCAGTAGCCAGGGCATTCGAGCCGGACGCCGACAAGGAAATCGCCTTCCAGGGAGTCAGCCTCGGCCACCGCACGCGACAGAGCCGTTCCAGGAGATAGCGGCTCCGGCTCCAGCGGCAGACCGGCGGCCTCGACACGCACGTCTCGCGTGTCGCCCATGGCACGGGCCGAAACGCTGACCTTGCTTTCGGGGATCGCTAGTTCGTGACCGGCCAGGACAATCCAGACCGCTACTGCGGTTTCCGCTGCACGAACGGGCTGGATTGCTTCAGCGCGCGGAGTGACTTCCCAAGTCCAGTCGCCAACGGGGTTCGAGGTGATCACAGTATGTCCTTGGGGTCGAGCTTGCTGCCGGGCGGGATGACGAGGTTTCCGTCCTCGAGGCGTACAACGAATGTGATGCCTTCGCCCTTCGGTCCGCGCCCGCCTCGGTGAATGTCCATGAGGGCATCGTAGGAGCCATTGGATATCCAGTCCGCGCGCGTACCCCGGCCCCCGTCCACGAGCAGTATGTGATGGCTGGCGTCGGCCTTTGCCAGCTGAAGCAGGTACTTACCCCGCGTGATTTCACTCACCGGATCCAGGGGGTCGTTGAGGTGCTTCATCTGGTAGACGTAGACATCACCGGACTCGTCCGCAATCCGGACGTCCACGTCGGCGCCGATCGGGACCTTCTGTTCGAAGTCTATGGCGTGCGCAGGCACACCGCTTTTTACCAGATCGTCGGCGAAGATGAGCTGGTCGGCACTGGGCTGGAACATGCCCAGTTTGTTCGCGCCCAGAGACGACACGACCTGCCCGTACTCGTCGCTCTGGTTGAACTGTCCGGAGCCGATGATCTCCGCGACCCGTTGCCCGTCCGGCTCCGAGCCGAGCCTTTCCAGCACCCTGTCGAGGACGTTGGGCTTGGGTCGTTTCTTGCCCGGGATGCCCTTGATCGCGTCGCGAACCCGCTGCTCTGTCTCTCCTCCGCGAGCCATGGGCTGGCCCTCACCATCGGGCGAGGATCCGTGGGGCGCCAAGGGGGGCTGGCCGTCCGACCCGCCGTTGCTGCCGCCAGATCCGTGTCCGTGGCTTGCGCCGTCCGCTGCACCGTCACCGGTGCCGCCACCGTGATCGGCGCTTTGATGCTCTGTAGAGTGACCGCCGCCGGACTCGTTGGAGTGGCCATGCTCCCTTCGGGCCGATCCGTCTCCCTGGCCGTGTGCACTATCGGCATCGTGATGCGCATGAGGCGATACATGCGAGCCGACACGTCCCTCGGCCTCGCCGGTCCGTGCACCGGCACCGACCAGCTCACGGTCGCCGGACGGAGAGCCGCTTGCTCGGTCAGCCGCGGGAGGCTCGTGCCTGACCGGGCTGGTTTCGGGTGTGCCGTCGGGTTTGATGGCGATGAAGTTGCCGTCCTTGTCGACCCGGTAGCGGTTGCTGAGGTCGTCCAGGGCGCCGTCGGGGAACTTCGTTTTCGGCAGTTGCAGGTGTTCGCTGACGTGGGCCAGTACCGAGGAGACCTTCGGCAGATTCGTTACGGCTCTCGCCGCCTTGGCGGTGCCGGAGATCGGGTCCAGTACGTCGCCGACCTTGGCCACAGTGCTGGCGGCCTCCGCGAACCTGCCTGCCTTGCCCAGCTTGGCGAGCGCCCCGCCGGCACCCCCGACCAGGGTGAGGAGGTTGAAGGAGGTGACGGCATGGGCGCGGGCCGGGTCCTGGTCCCACATGTCGTAGGCGATGAACTGCTTGCCGAACTCCTTCGTGTAAGCCTCGCTGCCACGCTGCCAGTTGGAGAGATGGTCACCCTGGCCGGCCGCGTCCATGCCGTAGGCGTAGACGCCGACGAGGGTGCGCTTGAGGCCGTCCCAGGTCTGGTGCCGGGCTTCGGGGCCGTTGATGCCCAGGAGGTTGTCCTCCAGTGTGCCCAGGCCGACGAAGCCACCCCAGATGCTGTCCTTGGCGATGCCGTCCCAGGCCCAGCTCTTGATGCCGTGACCCCACCAGTCCAGGCTCCAGCGGTCGTAGGTGCGGCCCTCCAGGCTGCCCCACGGCAGGTCGTCCATGGACTTGAGGGTGTCGGCGCTGACGCCGTACATGCCGGGCGCGTGGCTGCCGTCGTCGGCCACCCAGCCGGGGCGGCACAGCGCCGGGCTGATGGTGCTGATCTTGTTGGCGGCGTTGCGTTCCGCCTCCTGGAAGCCCGTGACGGCCGCCGCAACGCCGTCCATCAGGGCCTTGTGCGCGTCGACCTTGGCCTGGTCCTTCGTCCAGTCGTCGTCGCCCTCGACGCTGTCGACGAAGGCGATCGCCTTCTCCCTCAGGCGCTTCAAGCGGTCCGCGTAGGGCTTTGCTTCGCCGACGAAGGTGTCCAGGGCGTCGGCGAGGGACTCGATGTGACCGGCGAACTCGTCGGCCGTGTCCATCACCGGCTGGGTGGAGGAGAAGAGTTGGTCCGCCTCGGGTGCCTTGTAGTACGCGGCCGTCGCCTGGAAGCGGGAATGGACGTCCTGGCCGTCGTTGCGAATGCCGATTGCGCGTTTGCGCAGTTCGGTGACCGCCTTGGACAACGTGCCGAAGTCACCGGTGTACTGGGGTATCCCACCAGGGTCGATCACGCTGGCTACTCCCCGCCCTGGTGGTGGCTCGTCTGCTCGCCCACGGCCCGCAGCTCGGCCGGAGTGGGCGCCTTGGCCGCCTCACGCTGGGCCCGGGCGGCCATCGCCAGGTCCCCCTCGATGTACTCGTGGGTGGCCTTGACGGTCCCGTCCATGGTCTTCTGGATACGGGCCGCCATGAACCTGATCTGGCTCTCGGTGTCGGACACGAAGTTCGCGACCGCGGCACCTACCGGCCCCACAGGCGCGGTACCGCAGTACGGGCCGCTGATCGTGCCCGCGGACTGCGCCGCGTCCTGCACGCTTTCCCCGTAGCCCTTGACGTCTTTGCTCAGGTCGTCGGCGGCAAGACCAACCAACGACAGAATGGACTCCACCCCGCTGGGACTGATGTCCCACCCCGTCACGTCAACCCCCGTGATTCCTCTGTCGATACGTTTCTTCAGCGGCATTCAGCGTCCCACACGCCACTGACAGCAGGATCTTCATCAGTACCAGGCAGCCTGTTGCACCAGCAACGCACTTCAAGCCAAACGCGCCTCGAACCGACCGCACGACTTGTCTCCCATAGCCCCGGCGGGGAGATCCCTCGCGAGGCGAGCGCCTCGTTCCGCTCGCTTGGCATGGCTGTCGCCGATCCCCGAGACGGTGATCAGCAGGCGCCGCAGGGCGTCATGGAGCAGATCGGCTGACCAGGGCGGCTCAGCCGCGGGGCCGGCCAAACACGGTGAGGTCCAAGTCGAGCCAGGGATGGTTCGGCAAGCCGGTGACAGCGAGCTTGTGAGTCCGTCACGGCGCCCTCCCTGACGTTCGTCCCGTATCCGCAACAGGCGCGGTACGTTCCGAAGCGGTCGAATAGCGGGTGTACCCGTCGCTGTCTACGGACGTCTTTCGCAGGCGGTTCGCCGGGCCGTGGGCCCGCATGGTGTATTTGAGTTGTTCGTCGGCGGTATCCATTGGGAGGGGGAAGTCCCCCGGCGTGGAGCGTGAGGCCAGTTGCCACAGCCAGCGGTCCGCGGTTGCGGGCAGTCTCCCTTCCGGGCCTGCGCGGAGGGCGGGAGGGCGCTGTGCCGTTCGGGTCATGAAGGCGATGGTGCAGGGCCGTGCGGTGGAGAACGGTGCACCCGGGGCACGGACGTCGGCGATGCCGGCGAGGCGCCGGTCGGGTCGAACGGCCCGGTGAGCGGTTCGTCGACGGAATCCGAACTGGAATTGACGATCAGGGTGAGCGCGGCCTTCAGCGCGGTTCTCAGGACACGGTTGTCCCAGATGTCCGTCGAAGGTGCGGGCGGGCATCGCTCGACGCCCGCCGAGCGATGCACCAGCGTTCCTCGGTGGCCGTGCTCGACAGGCTCCTGCGGGGGCGGATGGGCGAAGTCTCCGCCTCTGCGCGCCCGCATGCCCGGTGACTGAAGTGCGTGGCCGAAGTCGTTCGGCGGGGACGAACCTTGTCAGTCGTGCGCCCTGCCTCATCATCGCAGATCGTCTTATGATCACTACTCTGCGTACGAGGGGGCGTGGTATGGCGGCTGGTGGATCGGCGTCGCGGCGGGCGCAGGAGGCGCGACGGCAGGAACGGCTGCTGAGGGAGCAGTGGCAGGCGGCCCGGCAGCAGGCACGCCGATGGGAAGCCGCCAGTGAGGGCGAACGCAGGGTTGCGACCCAACTGTTGGTCCTGACCGCGCGCGGGTGGCGGTTACTGGTGGACCGCAGGTGGCCGGGGACGCGGGCGGCCAATGTGGACATGCTGTTGGTCGGTCCCGGCGGTGTGTTCGTTCTCGACGTCAAGAACTGGCGCTCCGCACCGGAGACTTCGGACGGAAAGCTCTGCGTCGGCGGCGAGCCCTGCGACGAGCACGCCAACAAGCTCCTTGCCGTGACGAAGGTGGCCGAGTCGGCGGTGGCGTCCTTGGGGATGTCCCCGGTCGCGGTCCAACCCCTCATGGTTTTCGCGGGGCAGCGCGTCGATGCCGAACTGGGCAGGATTCGACTGCTGGGGGAGCACGAGGTCGGACCGGTGCTGCTCTCGGAGCGCCATCGACTGCGCGCCGAATCCGTACGTGCCATTTCTGACCATCTGGAGCGGGTCTTCCCCGAGTACGAGGGATCCTCCGTGTCACAGGCAGCACCGGCCCCGCCACGGGCACAGACTCAAGAAGAACTGTCCGACGGCCTGTTCGACTTCGACGGCCTGCGCGAGGCGGCTCTGGAAGAAGCGCTGCGGGCCCCGATCGAACAGTGGATGACCTTCCTCCACCCCGACCAGGTGGCTTTGGTACGCCGCAACTGGGCCGGCTCCGCACGGATCAGCGGTCCGGCGGGCACTGGCAAGACGGTCGTAGGCCTGCATCGTGCGGCCCACCTCGCCCAGCGCACCACCGGCCGGATCCTGTACGTCACCTTCGCCAACAACCTCCCAAGGGTGCAGGCCACCTTCCTCAAGGCCATGTCTCCCGCTGTGGCCGACAGGGTCGACTTCCGCAGCCTGCACTCCTGGGCCCAGGAGTTCCTGCACGACTGCGGCGTCCCGGTCCGGTTGCACGGAGACAAGGCCCAGACCGCCTTCAGCCTCGCCTGGAAGCACGTCGGCCGCGACAGCTGCCTGACCGAGATCGATCCGGCCCCGGGCTACTGGAAGGAGGAGATCGACCACGTCATCAAGGGGCGCGGCATCACCTCCTTCGAGGAGTACGCCACGGTGCCCCGCCGACGCCGCCGTGCGAGCTTGCGACGTCCGCACCGGCAGGCCGTCTGGGCTCTGTACGAGGCGTACGAAGCGCTCCGCAGCGAGCGCGGCGTGCACGACTTCAACGACGTCCTCTCCCTCGCCCTGGTAGAGGCACGCCGCCGCACGGGACAACATCGCTACGCGGCCGTGATCGTCGACGAGGTCCAGGACCTGACCCTGATCGGGGTGCGGCTCCTCCACGCCCTCGTCGGCGACGCTCCCAACGGGCTGCTGTTGGTCGGCGACGGCCAACAAGCGGTCTATCCCGGCGGGTTCCGCCTGTCCGATGCCGGCATCGACATCCGCGGCGACCGCGGACAGGTACTGCGCATCAACTACCGCAACAGCAAGGAGATCCTCGACACGGCGCTCGCCGTCGTCGCGGACGACTCTTTCGAGGACATCGACGGCCTGCGTACACCAGGGCGCCGAGACGTCGACCTGACGTACCACGACGGTCACGTGATCCACGTGTCGAAGCCGACATCGGCCGAGCACGACCAAGCCCTGCTAGAGGCCCTGCACAACCTGCCGCCCGGAGCCCGTGCTGACACCGCGGTGCTGTGCCCCTCAATGCGTGCCATCGGCCACTATCAGCGGCTCCTCGAACGGGCGGGCATCCCTGTGTGTCTGCTGGAGTACTACGACGGCCGGCCCGTCGACGCCGTCAAACTCGGCAGCTACCGCCGGGCGAAGGGCCTGGAGTTCAAGCGCGTTTACCTGCCGGAGCATGATGTAGCCGTGTCTCAGGGGTCCATGGCGAGGAACGAAGGACTGTCGGACACCGCGCACGAGCGCAATGAACTGTCACGCAGCCAGCTTTTCGTTGCCATGACGCGGGCTCGCGACGTGTTGTGGCTGGGGAGCGTGAACCGGTAGCGAAGCGGGTTCCCGACCAGAGGCACCAGCCGCCGACCGTGTACGAGCCAGGCAAGGGGCACGGTGAGTCAAATGATCCGAAGGTGAATGGGAACGACGTGCGAGTCATGCTCGACAACAACATCTGGTCGTACTTGGGAGACCAGCGCGCCGGGGCTCAGTTCAAGGCGGTCATCCACTCCCTTGGCCATCGCGTGGTGACTGCGCCGAGTGTCCTGCTGGAGGTGCTGCAGCATCCTCTCGCGGATAAGCGGGTCGCCATCGTCGAGGCCATGAGGACCGCTACGGATGAGCGGTTGCGCAGTGAAGCCGATAGGGAGAGTGCCGAGGTCATCGCCGAGGTACGTCGCCTGCGCCCGGGCTGGATTCGCGCTGTGCCTGACACCGGGCGCGAGGCGACGTGGCGTACGTATTGGACCAAAGGCGTCTGGCGAGACGCCGTAGAGAGCCACGATCTTTTCCGCCACACGTCACTCGCCCAGCAGAACGCACGGAAAGCACGGTTCTTGGTGGAGAACCAGAAAGAGCAGCGTGAGCGCTGGCAGAAAGGCGGATTCGACCTCCGCCGCCTCTCGGCGATCACGATGTTTCCGAGCCCAGAAACCACTGCGGAACAACAGGCCGGGTGGGAACCCGGCGATAGAGTCGAGGCGTGGAGACCGTACAACCAGGAGGTCTACTGGCACGCCTTTGCGGTGCACGCCCGGCGGGCTGCCGATCGCATGGGCCCTGGCCAACCCCAAGACCGACGAACGCGAGGTGCTGGCCGACATGCTCACCGGTGACCAGG
>NZ_JBEOZU010000078.1:0-43798 GCF_040298185.1 Streptomyces sp. NPDC001634
CCCAGCCTCCGGCCGGGGGGACCCCCAGAGCACGCACCTGACGCCGCAGGGCCCGCCCTCCGGGCGGACGACGGGAGTTTGACGACAGGACCTAGTCGCGGACCGCCACGGGCTCCACGTCCGCCTCCTCCTGAAGGGACTTCGCGACCACGATGGACCGCTGCGTCCGGCGCGTGCGCATTCCCGTCAGTGTGATCAGCAGGCCCGCCAGGGCGATGCCCGTGACCACGATCAGACCGGGCCGGTAGCTGTCGAGGACGGCCTGCGGCGAGGCGTGCGCGGGCGCGTTCGCGGTGACCACCGCGGTCACCACGGCCAGGAAGATCGCGCCGCCCACCTGCACCGAGGTATTGAGCAGACCGGAGACCATGCCCTGCTCATGGTCCTCGACCCCGCTCGTGGCCTGGATGTTGAGCGAGGGGAAGACCAGGGCGCAGGCCGCGCCGATCAGCAGCATGCTCGGCAGGACGGCCGCCGCGTACACAGGATTGAGGTCGACGCGCAGGAACAGTGCGTACCCGGCCACCATCAGCGCGAAGCCCGCTGCGATCAGCCGCGGAGTGCCGAAGCGGTCGACGATCGCGCCCACCTTCGTCGAGGAGACCGCCACCAGCGCGCCCGCGGGCAGGAAGGCGAGCGCGGTGTGCAGCGCCGACCAGCCGAGCAGCGACTGCATGTACAGCGTGACCAGGAACTGGAAGCCGACGTACGACCCGAAGAAGGCCATCGCCCCGAGCTGGGCGCGGATCTGGTGGCCGGAGCGCAGCACGCCCAGCCGGATCAGGGGACCTGCCGAGCGTCGCTCGACGAGGACGAACGCGGTGAGGAGCACGGCGACGGCGAGGAAGGACAGCAGCGTGCGGGCGGACGCCCAGCCGACGTGCGGCGCCTGGACGACGGTGAAGACGAGCAGCAGCATCGACGCCGTGCCGATGACGGCGCCGGGGATGTCGTAGCCGTCGTGGTCCTTCTCGCGTTCGCTGCGCGGCAGCAGCTTGAGACCGGTGATGAGCGCGATCACGGCGATGGGCGCGGGCAGCAGCATGGTCAGGCGCCAGCTGGCCTCGGTGAGCAGGCCGGACAGCACCAGGCCCATGGAGAAGCCGGTGGCCGCGCAGGTGGTGTAGATGGAGAGGGCGCGGTTGCGCAGCGGGCCCTCGGCGAATGTCGTGGTGATGATGGACAGGCCGGCGGGCGCGGTGAACGCGGCACTCAGGCCCTTGACGAAGCGGCTGGCGATCAGCAGCGGACCCGAGTCGACGAGCCCGCCGAGCAGCGAGGCGAGCGCGAAGACGCCCAGGGCCACCAGGAAGACCTGGCGTCGGCCGAGCAGGTCCGCGGTGCGTCCGCCGAGGAGGAGCAGCCCGCCGTATCCCAGGATGTAGCCGCTGACGATCCATTGCAGCGTCGAGGTCGTCAGATGGAGGTCGGCACCGATGGACGGCAGGGCGACGCCGACCATCGACACGTCGAGCGCGTCCAGGAACATCGCGGCACAGAGCACCAGCAGGGTGCCCCACAACCGGGGGGTCCAGCGCCCGTCGGACGCGGGGGTGGTGAGCGGAGAGGTCATGCATCAGAGACTCGCATGCGCGTGCATTGAATGCAAGCGCATTTAATTCGCGTGCAACGAAGTCCAGGTGTTCGGGACCGGTGGGGTGTGCTCGGGTCCAGGGGAACGGCTCGGACTCAGCTCCAGGTGATGGCGGACCTCTCGCGCCACAGGGCGGCGACCGAGGTGTCTCCGGTCACGTTCGGGTACGGGCGCCGGTTCCACAGTGACAGATACAACTGCGCGGCCGGCCCGGTGATTTCACAGTCCGCGTCCCCGGCGTCGTCCCGCTCGGTGACGGGCGGCTCGGCCGACAGCCGTACGGTCCACACGGCGTCGTCGGCATCCGTCGCCCGTACCCGCAGCACCCGCGGCTTCTCGCTGCGGACCTTGCTCTTGGAGCGGGCGTGGAAACTGCGCAGCAGTTCGTCGATGCCGTCGACGGCGAAGTCCGGGCCGATCGCCGTGGGTGTACCGCGCAGCGCCGACTCCGCGTCGACCCGGTGCACGGTCGTCTCGTGCGCCTGCCGCCGGGCCCAGAAGGCCAGCGGCGAAGGCGCCGGCAGGAACTGCCAGCACTGCACGTCCGGCGCGGCGGAGGAGAGGGTGTCGACGAGATACCGGTGCCCCTCCCTGAACCAGGCCACCAGCTCGGGGCCGTCGAGGTCCGGCAGCCCGCCGCCGGGGTGGTAGGAGGTGTGCCCCTCGGCGAGGAAAGCCGCAGCCCAGCGGTGCACCCTGCCGGTGTGCCGCACCAGATCCCGTACCTGCCACTCCGGACAGGTCGGCACCTTCGCGTCGGTACCCGCCTCCTCGGCGGCCGTGGCCAGCAGCGGGCCTTCCCGGTCCAGGATCCGTACGAACTCGGCAGTCTCCATGGGGCGAGTGTGCCTGATGGAGTGCCGTCGAAGGGAAGGGCGCGCCACCGGGGGTGCGCCGCCCCGGCTGCTCACAGCCGTACCGGAAGCCGCAGCAGATGGAACCCGTCCCCCGGCCAGTGCCCGAACTCCAGCTCGGCCCGGTCCACGGCGAGCTCGGCGTCCGGGCGCCGGATGAGCACTTGGTCGATCACCACGGAGGCGACGAGGCGGCCGAGGGCCGCACCCAGGCAGTAGTGGGCGCCGTGGCCGAAGGCGAGGTGGCCGTCCCCGCGGCCGAACTCCCGGGTGATGTCCAGGCGTTCGGGCGCCTCGCCGTACTCCTGTGGATCGTGGTTGGCGGCGAGCAGAGCCACGGTCACCGTCTCGCCCTTCTTCAGGGCGGTCCCGGCGAACTCGAAGTCCTCAGTGGCGTACATCGAGGCACCGATGCGTACGAGGGTGACGTGGCGGAGGAGTTCGGGTACGGCGCGTCCGAGCAGTTCGGGCTCGGCGCGGAGCCTGGCCAGCTGGTCCGGGTGGTCGAAGAGGGCGAGGAGCGCATGGGCCAGGAACAGGGCGGGCGGGGTGATCCCCGTGTTGATGAGCAGGAAGACCACGGTGACCAGTTCGTCCTCCGTGAGTGGCTCCCCGTCGCCCCGGCCGCCCTCGATCAGCGCGGAGATCAGGTCCTCGGTGGGCTCGGCCCGCCGTCGCGCGATCAGCTCCTTCACGTAGTCGACGATGCCGACGAGCCCGTCGACCGTCCGGCTGCCGTCGCCGTGGGCGAAGTCGCGGATCCATGCGCACACCTGGTCCCGGTCGGCCTCGTCGACGCCCACGAGCTCGCAGACGACGAAGGTGGTCAGCGGATAGGCGAACTCGCCCAGGAGATCCGCCTCGCCCTTGATGGCCGACTGCCCGAGCAGGTCTTCGGCGGCCCGCTCCACGAACGACCGCAGGGCCGCTGTGCGCCGGGCGGTGAATGCCCGGGTGAGCGGGGAGCGGAGCCGGGCGTGCTCCTCGCCGTCGAACAGCGCCAGGTGCCCGGAGACGTACTTGGTGTACTCGGCCGGGAAGCCCTCGAACGCGGCCTCCACCAGCTCGGTCTGCGGGTCCCCGCCGTCGGCGCCGCCTGGGACCTTGGAGCGGTCCCGGATGAGCCGGGGCTCGGTGAGGGCGGCTTTGACGTCGGCGTAGCGGGTGACAAGCCGGGCCGGGGTCTGCAGGCCCGGAAGCACCACCTGAGGGAGCCGGTCCTGCGAGCGGAAGTCCGCGTAGGCGCCGACGGGGTTCTCGACCAGTTCGGGGGTCAGGTGGACGGGAGCGCTGCTGTGGTGTGAGGTCATGGCGCACAGCCTGCGGACCCATGCCTTCACGGCGGTTTCACCATGGTTTCACTGGTGGCCGGCGGTCGCACCGCGCGCCCCGTATCCGATCGCCGACGCGACCGCGGCCAGCACCGCGACGCTGGTGAGCGCGACGGGCAGCGAGTACCAGTCGGCCATGAACCCGATGGCGGGCGGCCCGAGGAGCATGCCGCCGTAGCCGAACGTCGAGGCGACCGCGACTCCGCCGGGGCCCGCGCGCGCGCCGGCGCGCTCGACGGCGACCGGGAAGAGGTTGGCGAGCCCGATCCCGGTGACGGCGAAGCCGAGCAGGGCCGCCCAGGCGGTCGGCGCCAGCGAGCCGAGCAGCATCCCGACTGCGGCCGTGGCGCCACCCGCCACCACCGTACGGACCCTCCCCAGCCGTTCCAGGAGTGTTGTGCCGCTGAGCCGGCCGACGGTCATGGCGAGCGCGAAGCAGGAATAGCCGGCCGCGGCCACCGCCGGGTGCGCGTCAAGGTCCTGTTCCAGGTGCAGTGCGCCCCAGTCCGCGAGTGCCCCCTCGCCGTACGCGGTGCACAGCGCGATGAGCCCGAAGACGGTCACCAAGCCCCGGGTGCGGGCGGCCGGTCGGTGCGGCGCGCGGTCCCGGGGCCGTACGCGGTCCTGCGGCAGCGGCGGCTCCTGCCGTAGGAGCGTGCGCCCGGCGACCGCGGTCACAAGCAGACCGGTCATGGTGAGGCCGAGAAGGTGCCGGGTGGGCGACAGGGATCCCGCGACCAGCCCGCCGAGCCCGGCGCCCACCATGCCGCCCAGGCTGAACGCCGCGTGGAAGGTGGGCATGACCGGCCGCCGGAGCGCGGCCACGAGGTCCACGGCGGCGCTGTTGAACGCGACGTTCAGACCGCCGTAGGCCGCTCCGAAGACCACCAGTACGAGCCCCAGCGTGAGTGCCGAGTGCGTCAGCGGGGGCAGGGCCACGCCGAGGGAGAGCAGGATCGCACAGACCACGGTCATGGGGTGACTGCCGAAGCGACGGCAGAGCCGTCCGGTGAGCGTCATCGTGATCACCGCGCCTGCGGAGACGCCGAGGAGGGCAAGTCCGAGGGCGCCGGTGGAGGCGTTGGTCTGCTCCTTGATGGCCGGGATGCGGACGACCCAGCCGGCGAAGACGAAGCCGTCGAGGGCGAAGAAGGCGGTGATGGCGATGCGGAGCCGGGTGAGGTCGTCACCCGGCACAACGCTGTGGGGTCGGGATTTGTTTATTTGCGGCACAAAATCAGGTTAGGAGCGAGTTCCGAGCACGGCAAGGGAGTTGGCGGGGGCTCGGGGCGGTGAACGGCCTGCCGGACCCGCCCGGGTGGTTCCGCGGGTGCGGGGCCGAACGGATCATGGTCAGGGTCGATGGGTCTCTGGCTGTGCCGCCTGCCGACGTGCCGGACCGGCCCCTTCCCGAGCGGGCGATGACACGGAGCGAAGGCTTTCCCGCGACGATCCACCAGGACACGAAGTTCGTGAACGACAACGCCTGGGCCGTCGGAAACTGGGTCTGGGCCGCCTGGGACTGCCTCGGCGAGTCCGGAATCGGGAAGACACCGATGGCCCCCGAGGGGGCGGCCGCGGGTATCGGGGACCAGGGCGTCATGCTTGGCGTCTACACACCGGGCGACAGCGTGCGGCTGCTGGTCAACGGCGCGGAGATCCCCGGCGGCGCCCCGAGGGCTCCCGAGCGGGCCATGGCCACCTTCACCGTGCGGTACGAACCCGCGGAGCCGACGGCCGTCGCCGGCCGGAACGGCAAGGAGATCGGCCGGGAGACGCTCAGGACGGTGGGTGCTCCGGTCGCGCTGTGGCTCGTCCCCGACGTCAGGCGACTCACCACAAGCCCCGACGACCTCGCGCATGTGCTCGTCGAGGTGCTCGACAGCCGTGGCCGTCTCGTCCCCGACGCAGCGCTCGAAGTGACGTTCGAGGCCGACGGCGCGGGAGAGCTCGCGGCCGCCGGCAACGGCAACCCTCACAGCGTCGCCATACGGCAGCCGCGCCATTAGCACGTGGCACGGGCAGGCGCTCGCCGTCCTGAGGCCGGCGAAGAGACCGGGTCGCGTCGCTCACCGCCAGGGCCCCCGGACTGCGCCCGGCGACGCTCACACTGACGGTCGGGCGCGACGAGCGGCTCGTCAGCCCAGGGCCCGGTCCAGGTTGAACGCCGCGCTGATCAGGGCGAAATGCGTGAACGCCTGCGGGAAGTTGCCCTGTTGTTCGCCGGTGTGGCTGATCTCCTCGGCGTACAGACCCAGATGGTTGGCGTAGGTCAGCATCTTCTCGAAGGCCAGCCGTGCCTCCTCGACGCGGCCGGCCCGGACCAGCGCCTCGACGTACCAGAACGAACAGATGGAGAACGTTCCCTCGTCGCCCCGCAGGCCGTCCGGGCTCGCCTGCGGGTCGTAACGGTAGACCAGGGAGTCGGACACCAGGTCCTGGGTGAGGGCGTCGAGCGTGGACAGCCACTTGGGGTCGGTGGGCGCGATGAACTTGGCCAGCGGCATCATGAGCACCGCCGCGTCGAGCACGTCGCCGCCCTCGTGCTGGACGAAGGCCCGGCGTGTGGTGGACCAGCCCCGTTGCATGATCCGCCGGTAGATCGTGTCACGGCACTGCCGCCAGTGGGGCAGATCGGCGGGCAGGCCACGACGGTTGGCCATCCGGATGGCCCGTTCGATCGCCACCCAGCACATCAACCGTGAGTACAGGAAGTTCTTGCGGCCGCCGCGGGTTTCCCAGATTCCCTCGTCGGGCTGGTCCCAGTGTGCGCAGACCCAGTCCACCAGCGCGCACACGTTGTCCCACTGGTCACTGGAGATGGGCTGTGCCCACTTGTCGTAGAGGTAGATCGAGTCGATGAGGGCGCCGTAGATGTCGAGTTGGAGCTGGTCTGCGGCGGCGTTGCCGATGCGCACCGGCGCGGATCCCCGGTGGCCCTCCAGGTGGTCGAGTTCGTGCTCCGGCAGGTCCGTACGGCCGTCGATCCCGTACATGATCTGCAGCGGGCCCGACGGTCCGCCGTCCCCCGGAATGATGTGCCGGGTCACGAACTGCATGAATGCCTCGGCCTCGCCGGTGAAGCCCAGCCGCAGCAGGGCGTAGACGCAGAAGGCCGCGTCGCGCACCCAGACGTACCGGTAGTCCCAGTTGCGCTCGCCGCCGATCTGCTCGGGCAGGCTGGTCGTCGGCGCCGCGACGATCGCGCCGGTCGGTGCATAGGTGAGCAGCTTCAGCGTAAGGGCGGAGCGGTGCACCATCTCCCGCCACCGGCCGCGATAGCGGGAGGCGTGCAGCCAGTTGCGCCAGTACGCCACCGTGGTGCAGAACTGCCTCTGTGCCTCGGCCCGTGCGCACATGCGCGGTGGCAGATGGGCGCCGACCTGGTCCAGCGCGAACACCGCCGACTCGCCCTCGGCGAGTTTGAAATCCGCCCACGCGTCCAGGTCGTCGCCTTCGAGGGCCATGGTGGCGGTCAGGGCCAGCGACAGATCCGCGGACTCGAACACCGCCACGTCGCCCAGCAGCCTGACGGTGTGCGGCTGGGTGCCGTACTTGAACCGGGGGGCCACCCGCACCCGGAACGGGATCGAACCGCGCACGCATACGACCCGCCGGATCAGCCGGTGGCGCTCGGCCTCGACCGACCCGGCGCCGACGGGCATGAAGTCCTGCACCTCGCCGACGCCGTCCTCGGTGAAGAACCTCGTGATCAGGACATTGGTGTCGGGGAAGTAGAACTGCTTGGTCCGCGCCGGTACGGTCGCGGAGAGCTCGAAGGATCCGCCCCGATCCGCGTCCACGATTGCGGCGAAGACGCTCGGGGCGTCGAAGGCCGAGGAGCAGTACCAGTCGATGGTGCCGTTGCTTCCCACCAGAGCCACGCTGCGGAGATCGCCGATCAGACCGTGTTCGGCGATCGGCAGGTACCGGGAACCCCCGGGAACATACTGATCAATCGGTGTGTCGGCCATCGCAGTCTCCCTGATCACCCGGTGCGCGCACCGAGTGATGCCAGCTTAGGCGCAGGGGGAGGCGGGAGCATGGGGAGCGCGGGTGCCCTGGGCGGTCTTCACCTCCGTCCGGGCACGCGGCCGGGCGTCAGACGGTGATCACCCGGACGCCGGCCTCCTCGAACTGCCGCACCGCGTCGGTCCCCGCCGCCGTGTCCGTGACCAGCGTGTCCAGCGTGTCCACCGCGCAGATCCGCGCGAACGCGCGCTGCCCCAGCTTGCTGGAGTCCGCCGCGACGATCACACGCTCGGCGCGCTCGCACAGCAGACGGTTGATCGCGGCCTCCGCCTCGTCGTGGGCCGCCGCGCCGTGTGCGACGTCGAGGGCCACCACGCCGAGGACCGCCACGTCGATGGTGATCTGGCCGAGCACGCCGTCCGCGAGCGGGCCGATGAGCTCGTACGACTGCGCGCGCGCCACACCGCCCGTCACCACGATCTTGAACTGGGGGCGTACGGCAAGCTCATTGGCGATGTTCAGTGCGTTGGTGACGACGGTCAGCGCGGGGGAGCCCGACGCCAGGTCGCCGCGTACCGCCAGGGCCCGCGCCACCTCCGTCGTGGTGGTGCCGCCCGTGAGGCCCACCGCCTCGCCGGGTGCGATCAGAGCCGCCACCGCCTTCGCGATGCGCTGCTTCTCGGAGGCATGACGGGCCGTCTTGTAGCGCAGCGGCAGTTCGTACGACACGCCGTGCACCACCGCGCCGCCCCGGGTGCGTACGAGCATCTGCTGCTCCGCGAGCTGGTCGAAGTCGCGGCGGATCGTTGCCGCCGACACCTCCAGCTCGGCCGCCGCCTCCTCGACATCCAGCCGGCCCCGCTCGACGAGCAGTTCCAGCAGCGCCTTCCAGCGGGCGTCGCGCGACATCCGCACTCTCCGTTCCTCTCCCTCCGGCGACCCTAGCGCACCTCACCTTCGGCTGAATGCTTGATTGTGCTCGAAAATCGGCTATATCTTGCAAGAAAGCGCATAGCCCGGGAGGGGTGCGGCATGACTCATGTCGAGGACGAGCTCAACAGCCAGCCCGAGTGCTGGGTCCGCGCCGCCGGGGACGCGGATGAGCACAAGGCCGCGCTGCCCGCCGCGGGGGAGCGGGTCGCGATCGTGGGGTGCGGGACCTCCTACTTCATGGCGCAGTCCGCCGCCGTACTGCGCGAGCGGTCCGGACAGGGCGAGACGGACGCCTTCGCCGCCTCAGAGTTCCCGGACGGGCGGGCCTACGACCGGGTCGTCGCCCTCACCCGGTCCGGCACCACCACCGAGGTCCTCGACCTCCTCGGCCGGATCCGGAGGCGGACGCGGACGACCGCGATCACCGCCGACCCGCGCACGCCCGTGATGCAGTCCGCCGACGACGTGGTCGTGCTCGACTTCGCCGACGAACAGTCCGTCGTCCAGACCCGGTTCGCCACCACCGCGCTCACCCTGCTCCGCGCACACCTCGGCCTGCACTCGGACGCCGTGGTCGCCGATGCCCGCACGGCGCTGGAGACCCCGCTGCCCGAAGGGCTCGTCGACCGCACGCAGTTCACCTTCCTCGGCCGCGGCTGGACCGTAGGTCTCGCGCACGAAGCCGGACTGAAGATGCGCGAGGCCGCCCTGGCCTGGACGGAGTCCTATCCGGCGATGGAGTACCGGCACGGACCCATCAGCATCACCAGCCGCTCCACCGCCACCTGGATGCTCGGCGAGGCGCCCGAAGGACTCGCCCGGCAGGTCCGGGAGACCGGAGCCATGTGGGTGGCCGACGGCCTCGACCCGCTCGCCGAACTCGTCCGCGTCCAGCGGCTCGCCGTCGCCGTGGCCGCCGCCCGCGGGCTCGACCCCGACCGGCCCCGCCATTTGACCCGCTCGGTCGTCCTCGCCCCCGCCGCCGATCCGGGCGCCCGCCGATAAGGAGGAGCCGTGCCCCTCGCAGCCACCGGCGAGCTGATCGCCGCTGCCGCCGCGGCACGCGGTGCCGTCGTCGCGTTCAACGTCGTCACGCTCGAACACGTCGAGGCCGTGATCGCGGGCGCGGAGGCCGCTGATGCTCCGGTCGTGCTCCAAGTCAGCGAGAACGCGGTCACGTTCCGCTACGGGCGCCTGCTCCCGCTCGCCCGTGCCGCTGCCGCGGCAGCCGCCTGCGCCGCCGTGCCCGTCGCCCTCCACCTCGACCATGTGCAGAGCGACGGGCTGCTGCGCCAGGCGCCCGGCGCCGGGTTCAGCTCCGTGATGTACGACGCGGCCCGGCTTCCGTACGAGGAGAACCTCGCCGCCACCCGTGCCGCCGCCGACTGGGCCCATGCCCAAGGGCTCTGGATCGAGGCCGAGTTGGGACAGGTCGGCGGCAAGAACGGCGAACCGGCGCCCGATCCGCACGCACCGGGCGCCCGGACCGACCCGGGTGAGGCCGCCGCTTTCGTGGCCGATGCGGGGGTCGATGCCCTGGCCGTCGCCATCGGCAGCACCCATGCGATGACCACGCGCACGGCCGCGCTCGACCATGGTCTGCTCAAGCGGCTCAACGCCGCGCTCGACGTGCCGCTCGTGCTGCACGGCTCCTCCGGACTGCCGGACGACGAACTCACGGCTGCGGTCGCGGGGGGCATCGCGAAGGTCAACATCGGGACCGCCCTGAACGTCGCCATGACGGGCGCGATCCGGGAGTTCCTGGCCGGGCACCCGGAGGCGGTCGACTCACGCAGCTATCTCGGCGTGGGACGGGAGGCGATGGTCCGGACGGTGGCCCACCTGATCGCCGTGCTCCACGGCGGTGAAACCGCAGTCGCCGGACCGGCTACTTCTTGACGGCCTTCAGGATCACGAACTTCGCGTCGCTCGCGACCAGTTCGCTGTTGCCGAAGAGCCGCCGCAGCTTCACGTGGTAGCCGAGATGACGGTTGCCGATCACCCACAGCTCACCGCCCGGCCGCAGGGCGCGCCGCGCCCCGGCGAACATGCGCCATGCCGTGGCGTCCGTCGTCGCCTGGTGGGAGTGGAAGGGAGGGTTGTTGAGAACGAGGTCGACGCTCCCGGCGGGCACCCCGGACAGTCCGTCGCCCACCCGGAACTCCGCAGTCCCCTGCGCGTTGTCCCGGTACGTCGCCTCCGCCGAGGCCACTGCCTGGTACGACTCGTCGACGAAGAGCACCTCGGCCTCGGGATCGGCCAGCGCGGCGGCCAGACCGACGACCCCGTTGCCGCAGCCCAGGTCCACGACCCGCTCGGCGCCCCGGACGCGCGGCAGGTGCTGCAGGAGGAACCGGGTACCGATGTCGAGGCGGTCGGCGCAGAAGACCCCCGCGTGGTTGGTGACGGTCCGGCCGGACAACTGGCCGATGTCGTCGGGCAGTCGGTACCGGTACGGCCACGGGTTTGTGCCCCGTTCGAGCCCCGGCTCGGGGGTGCAGAAGATGAGCCGGGCCTTCTGTTCGGCGAGCGAGGTTCGGGTCGGGCCGAGGATCCGCTCGAACAGCTGCAGCGTCGAGGTGTGGATCTCCTTGACCATCCCCGTCCCGACGATCACGGTCCCCTCGTGCACGCCGGGCGCCAGCCGATGAAGCTGGTCCTCGAGCAGCGCGAGGCTCTTCGGGACGCGGACGAGCAGGACGTCGATCCGGAGCGGCGGGTCGTCCTGGGTGGTGAGGAGCCGTACGGAGTCCACGTCGACGTCGTTTCGGACGAGATTCGCCCGGGTCGCCTCGCGGGCCAGGAAGGAGTCGGTGATCTGCACCGGGCGGTGCGCCGCGAGTGCCGTGGTGAGCGCGCCCCACCGGTCGCCGACGACCACGACCGCGCCGCTCAGCGGGGTGCCGCTCGCCGCGAGGTGGCGCAGCAGATACGCGTCGGACGCGTCCCAGGCGCGCAGCCGGTCGCGGGGGTCCTCGGGGAAGCGGATCAGCGCGTACTCGCCCCAGGGCGTGGTCATACGGTCGTTCATCGTGCGTCAAGGCTAGCCGAGCCGCAGCTCAGCCCCGGTCCCCGGCCGCAGCGCCGGGACCCCTCTGCCGGGCGGGATACGTGATGATGGGGCCATGGACGCCGAGCTGTTCCCGCGAAGCCGCAGGCAGGTCGCACCCGGCGCGGTCCATGTGCCGGACTGGCTGGACGCGGCCCGTCAGCGCCGGCTCCTCGAGGCCTGCCGGGAGTGGGCCCGACCGCCCGCCGGCCTGCGGACCGTGCGCACCCCCGGCGGCGGCACGATGACGTCCCGGCAGGTCTGCCTCGGCCGGCACTGGTATCCGTACGGGTACGCCCGCACGGTCGTCGACGGCGACGGCACCCCCGTGAAGCCGCTCCCGCAGTGGCTGGCCGCGCTGGGCCGCGAGGCGGTCGAGTCCGCCCTCGGACCGCAGGCGGTCCCGCCCGAGCCGTACGACATCGCCCTGATCAACTTCTACGATGCGGGTGCCCACATGGGCATGCACCGCGACAGCGACGAGAAGTCCGACGCCCCGGTGGTGTCGCTGAGCCTCGGCGATTCCTGCGTCTTCCGCTTCGGCAACACGGAGTCCCGGGCGCGCCCTTACACGGACGTGGAACTGCGCAGTGGCGATCTTTTCGTCTTCGGCGGCCCGGCGCGGCTCGCCCACCACGGGGTGCCGCGGGTGCATCCGGGTACGGCCCCGCCCGCGCTGGGGCTGACCGGCCGGCTGAACATCACGCTGCGCGTCAGCGGCTTCCGGCCGGACCCCGAGCGGATCATGGGAGACTCGCCCTCATGAACGGCAAGGCGGCCCCCCGGGCAACAGGGGAAGGGAACACACGGACGCGGCTGGACAGGGGGCGCGGTGCGCTCGGTCCCGCGCTGGAGCTGGTGCACACCGGACGTGCGCCGACGCGTGCCGTACTCACCGCCGAGCTGGGCGTCACCCGGGCGACCGCCGGTGCGGTGGCCGCCGAGCTGGAGGCGCTGGGCCTGATCCGGGTCGATGCGCACCCGAGTGTCGCCGCCGGAACGCAGGGTCGGCCCTCGCACCGGCTGGAGGTCGCCGAGGACGGGCCCGTCGCGCTCGCCGCCCAGGTGCACGCGGACGGCTTCCGGGCTGCGCTTGTCGGGATCGGCGGCCGGATCGTCGCGACCGCGCCCGGCTGCGAGACCGTCGACGCCGATCCGGCCAAGGTGCTCGGCTCGGTGGTCGAGGCGGGCGCCGAGCTGCTGCGTGAGACCGGGCGGCGCTGTGTGGGCGCCGGGCTCGCCGTACCGTCCGCGGTCGCCGAACCCGAGGGCCTCGCGCTCAACCCCCTGCACCTCGACTGGCCGCCGGGCGCGCCCGTGCGGGAGATCTTCGCCGAACGGGTGCGCGCCGCGGGTATCACCGGGCCCGCCTTCGCCGGCAACGACGTCAACCTCGCGGCGCTCGCCGAGCACCGGCACGGCGCGGGCCGAGGCTCCCGCGACCTGCTGTGCGTGGCCACCGGGCATCGGGGCGTGGGTGGCGCGCTCGTTCTCGACGGGCGCCTGCACACTGGCAGTTCGGGGCTCGCGCTCGAGGTGGGGCACCTCACCGTCAACCCCGAGGGACGTCCCTGTCACTGCGGCAGCCGCGGCTGCCTCGATGTGGAGGCCGACCCGCAGGCCTTCCTGGCGGCGGCGGGCCGTGAGGCGGGCCCCGAAGTCTCACAACTCCAGCAGGCCAACGACCTGATCCGCACCGAGTACCCGACCGACCCGGCCGTCCGAAACGCCGTCGAGGTGCTGATCGACCGGCTGGGCCTCGGCCTCGCCGGTCTGGTCAACATCCTCAACCCGGACCGCATCATCCTCGGCGGACTGCACCGCACCCTGCTGGACGCCGACCCCGAGCGGCTGCGCGCCGTCGTTGCCGACCGCAGCCTGTGGGGCCGCAGCGGCGGAGTCCCCATCCTCGCCTGCACACTCGACCACAACAGCCTGGTGGGGGCGGCGGAGCTGGCGTGGCAGCCGGTACTGGACGACCCGCTGGCGGCACTCGCCTGAACGCCGGTCGGATCACCGGGCGTTGGCCCGGTAGGCCATGCATGTGCCGCGTCCTGTCACGCGGTTGCGGGGCGGCGGGGCCTCGCAATCAGATAGCCGCCGCAGTACGGGACAAGGGCCGAAGGCATCGGGCCAGGCGCGGGCCCGGGGCTCAGAGCCGGTCGACTGCGGAGAAGGAGGTGGTCGTGGGCGTTGCACACGCCCGCGCCCTCGGGGCGTACGTCGCCGAGGGCCCTACGGACCGCTCTCACCACTGCCGTCCCCGCGGCAGTTCGACCCGCCCCGGCGCCGACATGTGCAGCACCTGGAACACGTCGCCCTCGGCCTTGGGCGTGTCGTGCTCCCAGAGCGAGAAGTGGACCAGCTCCCAGCCACGTGTGTCCACGGCGGCCGCCGCCAGCACCGCACCGTCCTCCGCGGCCAGCAGCCGGGTCTCCTGCACGGCGTCCTCCATGGCCTCGGCCAAGTGCACCCCTTCCGGCACCTGTTGACGGCGACGCACCGCGAACGCGGCGGCGGAGCCGGTGGCGGCGCCCTCCTCGTACGCCAGCCCTGTCCACTGCTGGGCCACCGGGCGTCCGAAGTCGTCGACCAGCCGCTGGAAGGCGCCTCCCCAGAGGAAGGTGTTCATGCCCTCCATGGTGTTCCAGAGATAGAACGGCGCGTACTGATTGACGGGAGAGCCGTGCGCACCGCGCTCGCGCATCAGGAACGTCTTGAAGCCGAGTCCGTCCCAGTCGTCGAGCAGATGCCCGATGCGGGACACGCGACCGCGGATGATGCCCATGTCGTAGTCGGCGGGAAAGGTCAGCTCGTACTGCATGGCGTGCATCGGTTGCCTCCTTGGGTGGGGTGGGGCCGGTTCGGTCAGTGAGCCGGACGCAGAAGCGAGAGCAGACCCCGGACTCCCGCGTCGAAGGCCGCCGGTGAACCCGACGCGCGGGCCAGCACATAGCCGCCCTGCAGCGTCGCCAGGATCGTCGCCGCGATCTCCTCCGCGTCCAGGGACTGCGCGAACCCGCCCTGCTCCTTGCCCTCTTCCACGATTACGGCCAGCTGTTCGCGCAGCCAGTCGAGCGTCTCGTCGACAGGGGCCCGCAGGTCGTCGCTCGCGATCACATCCGGGTCCATCGTCAGCCGGCCGATGGGGCAGCCGCGCAGCACGTCACGCTCGCGCTGCAGATACCCCTCGATCCGCTCGTACGGCGTCCCGGGCCCGGCGAGTACGCCCTGCGCAGTAGCCCGTATCTCCTCGGCGGTGCGGCGGATCGCGGTCAGCGCCAGGTCCGGCTTGCCCTTGAAGTGGTGGTACATGCTGCCCTGGCCGGCGCCCGCACGCTCCAGGATCGCCTTGGGGCTCGTCCCCACATAGCCGCGCTCCCACAGCAGTTCGCGGGTGGTCTCGATCAATCGCTCCTGGGTGCTCATGCTCCTACTGTACATACTAGTAGGTACAGTGTGCGAGGTCTTCGAGGAGCAGGGCGGGGACGCCCGCGTACTCCCCAGGAGGTACGCCCACTGCCGCTGGCCGTACGACGACCCGGACCCCCTCCCGGCGCGACTCTCGAGGCATCACCGGAACACCCACCGAGGAGATGACCCGAGATGCAGACCCTGGCTCACTGGGACGGCGGTCCCGGCCCGTGGATCCTGTTCTTCCCGCTGATCTGGGCGGCCGTCGTGTTCGGCGTCGTGACCGTCCTGCGCCGCATCGCCTGGCGGGGCCGTGGAGCGCCGTGGCGCGGTGTGGACGGCCGTCCGGCGGGCGACTCGCCGATCGCCGTTCTCGGCCGCCGCTTCGCCTCCGGCGAGATCGACGAGGACGAGTACTGGCGCCGGCTCTCCGTGCTGGACGAGCAGTTCGGCCGTACGGGCAAGGGCGGTGCGATATGACGATCGCGACCACCACGCGGACGGCCGCCGGGGTCGTCGACGCCGTCAAGGTGTACGGCGGCGGCGACACCGCCGTGCGGGCCCTGGACGGGGTGAGTGTCGGGTTCGCCGCGGGCCGCTTCACCGCGATCATGGGCCCCTCGGGCTCCGGCAAGTCGACCCTGATGCACTGCGCGGCCGGCCTCGACACGCTCACCTCGGGCTCCGCCTTCATCGGCGAGACCGAGCTGAGCAGCCTGGACGACCGCCGTCTCACCCTCCTGCGCCGCGATCGGATCGGCTTTGTCTTCCAGGCGTTCAACCTGGTGCCGACGCTGACCGTCGCGGAGAACATCGCCCTCCCGATCGACCTGGCCGGGGGCAAGGGCGACCGTGAGTGGATGGACGCCCTAGTCGATGTCGTCGGACTGCGCGGCCGGCTCCACCACCGGCCCGCCGAACTCTCCGGCGGCCAACAGCAACGCGTCGCCGTGGCCCGGGCGTTTGCCGGTCGGCCCGATGTGGTCTTCGCCGACGAACCCACCGGCAACCTCGACTCCCGATCCGGCGAGGAGGTGCTGGGCCTGCTCGGCCGCGCGGTGCGCCAGATGGACCGTACCGTTGTCATGGTCACCCACGACCCGGTCGCCGCTGCCCACGCCGACGAGGTCGTCTTCCTCGCCGACGGGCGCCTGGTGGACCGTATGGACTCGCCGACGGCCGACCAGATCCTCGACCGCATGAAGGCCTTCGAGGCGGTGAGGTCATGAACGCCTCCGTACGCCTCAGCGCCTCCTCGCTGCGCGCCCACAAGAGGCGCTTCGCCGGTACGTTCCTCGCGGTGTTCCTCGGTGTCGCCTTCCTGGCAGGCACGCTCGTCATGGGCGACACGCTGCGCGCGAGCTTCAGCACCATGTTCGGTGACGCCACCGCCGGGACCGACGCCGTCGTCCGCAGCGCCGACACCATCACCACGCCCGGCGAGAGCCAGGGCGTGCGGCAGCCCGTCGACACCTCTCTCGTCCGCACGATCGCGAAGGTCCCCGGCGTGGCCGCCGTGGCGCCGCAGATCCAGGGCCGAGGCCAGCTCGTCGGCGCCGACGGCAAGCCCGTCGGCGGCCAGGGACCGCCCACCCTCGCGGGCAACTGGATCACGGATCCGCAGCTCAACCCGTACCGGCTCGCCGAAGGCCGGGCCCCGGCCAGGAGCGGCGAGGTCGTCGTCAACAGGGGCGCCGCCAAGAAGGGACACCTGGAAATCGGCGACACGACGACCCTGCGCACACCCGGCCCGGTCAAGGTGACCATCGTCGGCCTTGCGACCTTCGGCGGTGAGGACGGCATGGCCCAGGTGACCTTCACCGGCATGACCCAGGCCGACGCCGAGAAGTACCTCACCGCGAAGCCCGGCCAGGCGGCGAGCATCCAGGTGCGGGCAGGGCCCGGGGTGAGCCAGGCCAAGCTCGTCTCCGCACTGACTCCCGTGCTGCCCAAGGGAATCGAGGCCATCACCGGGCAGGAGTCGGCGCAGGAGAACACCGACATGATCTCCAGTCAGTTCCTGACCCTCTTCACCACCTTCCTCCTCGTGTTCTCCGGCATCGCGCTGCTCGTGGCGACCTTCTCGATCCACAACACGTTCGCGATCGTCGTCGCCCAGCGCACCAGGGAGAACGCCCTGCTGCGCGCACTCGGCGCCTCGCGCCGACAGGTCACCGTGGCGACCCTCGTCGAGGCGAGTGCCGTCGCCGTCGCGGCGTCGGCCCTCGGGCTCGCCGGCGGCATCGGCATCGCGGCCGGACTGCAGGCCCTCTTCCCGGCCATCGGATTCCCGTTCCCCAAGGGCGACCTGGTGATCGGCGGCCTGTCGCTCCTGCTTCCCCTCGCGGTCGGCATCGCCGTCTGCCTCGGCTCCGCCCTCCTGCCCGCCGTGCGCGCGGGGCGCGTAGCGCCGCTGGCTGCGCTGCGGGAGACCGCCGTCGACCAGTCCGGTGCCTCGCGCACCCGTGCGGTGGCGGGCGGTGCACTCGCGGCACTCGCCGTTGCCAGCACCCTGACCGGGGTGCTGGTGAGCCCTTCCCTGTGGCTCGCCGGGCTGGGCGCTGTGCTCGCCCTCGCCGCTTTCGTGGTCCTCGGCCCCGTGGCCTCCTCGACGGCCGTCCGCGCCCTCGGCGCCCCGCTCGAGGGCTTGCGCGGAGTCACCGGCGCCCTCGCACGCCGCAACGCCCTGCGCAGCCCCAAGCGGACGGCCGCCACCGCGAGCGCCCTGATGATCGGGGTTGCCGTTGTTTCCCTCTTCACGGTCTTCGGCGCATCGCTCAAGGCCACCATGGACCAGACCGTCTCCCGCTCCTTCGCTGGTGACGTCGCCGTCAGCACCCCGTCGTTCGGAGCGGGCGGCAGTGGGCTCAGTCCGGAGTTGGCCCCGGCCATCGCCCGGCAGTCCGTCGTCGAGAACGCCGTCGGACTGGGGCAGGGAGTGGCGAAGATCGACGGCAAGGGCCGGGCGCTGACCGTCACGGACCCCGTTGTGCTCGGCAAGGTCTTCGACCTCGGCACCGTACGCGGCTCGCTCGGCCGTCTCGGGACCGACGGCATCGCGGTCGCCGAGAAAGAGGCGGGCAAGCAGCACCTGACCGTCGGCGACACGGCCCGGCTCACCTTCACCGACGGCCGGACGGAACCGTTCACCGTCCGCGCGGTCTACGGGCAGTCCCAACTCGCGGGCGACTACGTCATCACCCGCGCCGCCTGGGCCCCGCACCGGACCCAGGACTCCGACACGCTCGTCGCCGTCTCCTTCAAGCCCGGCGTCGGCACGGCCGAGGGGAAGGCCGCGGTGCAGAAGGTCGCGGACCGGTACGGGAATCCATCGGTGCAGACCCGCGACGAGTACGCCAAGTCCTCGGCCGGAGGCATCGACACGATGCTCACCCTGGTCTACGCGCTCCTCGCCCTCGCGGTGCTCATCGCCCTGCTCGGCATCGCCAACACCCTCACGCTGGCGATCCACGAACGCACCCGCGAGCTGGGCCTGCTCAGGGCCGTCGGCCAGACCCGGTCGCAGTTGCGGGCCATGGTCCGCTGGGAGTCCGTCCTCGTCGCCGCCTTCGGCACAACGGGAGGGCTGGCCCTGGGCGCCTTCCTCGGTTGGGTGCTGGTGACGGCGTCCGACGGCGCGTCCGACACGGCCTTCGCCTTCGCGCTGCCGCCCCCGCAACTCCTGGTGGTGGCGCTGGTGGGGCTGGCGGCCGGTGCTCTTGCCGGTCTGCGTCCGGCCCGGCGGGCGGCCCGCCTGGACGTACTGCGCGCCATCGCCACGGAATGACCCGCGCGACGCCCGCGCCAGGGAGGTGCGGAAGGTGGGGTCACCGCCCGGTCAGCCGGCAACGGCGGACCGGGCGGGAGCGTGTTCGGTCGTCCGCTCCCCGACAGCGAGCGCGCGGGCGGGCGCCTCGAGAGCCTTGTCGTACGGCGTACGGCTCGGCACCGGCCCGGTCAGCGCCGACGACAGCGCGGGAAGCGTGAACCAGACGACCTTGCCCGAGTCGCCGTCCGGGCGCGCCCCCCAGCTGTCCGCGACCGCGGCAAGCATCGCGAGGCCGCGTCCGCTGGTGGCGGAGGGATCCGCGTCGCGCAGCTCCGGCAGGCGCGGGTCGTGGTCGTGCACCGAGACGGTGAGCCGGTCGAGCAGCAGTTCCATCTCCACGGTGCACGTCTTGTCGGGCCGGGCATGCTGGTGGACGTTCGTCAACAGCTCCGTCACACCGAGCGCCGCCCGGTCAATCAAGGGATCGAGGTGCCAGTAGCGCAACTGCGCCGATACGATTCTGCGGACCTGGCCGATCCGCGACGGCAGGGCTTGGAGCTCCACCGTGCAGTGCCTGCTTGGCTGGCTGATCACGGCTGCGACTCCCCGAATTGAGGTCCGGAAGAAGACGGAGATCGGATCCAGCAGGATGGCCGGTCGTACGTGCCGCCTGCTGTGCGGCTGAGTACTCCGGCCGCTTGGTGCGGAACGGCTTCGTACGGGGGCCGCCCGCTGTCGTGACCGGCGGGCTGGTTCTTCAGCGTAATCGCCGGTAAACCCAGAGTGATGTGAGACCAGCGTGACTCAGCGGGTGATGTCCTGCAACTCGCGCCGGGATCAGCCGCTGCGTCCGGCCGCCCTGCGGACCGCCTCTATGAACCGTCGCGCCGAAGGCGGCCCCGGCTGCCCCGGTGCGGGGTCGTGCTCGCCGAGGGTCAGCGAGTAACGGGTGCCGTTGACATCGGCCAACGCCCGGTCCTCCGGGGCGAACCAGGGCTTCGAGGCACGCACCGACTGCACCGGCGCGCTGTCGATCTCGCTGCCGTAGCTGGTGAGCAGCCGGAGCCTGCCGTCACTGATCCGGACCTGTCCGGCCCGGGTGAGCGATCGCAGCCCCTTCCCGATCCGCACGCCCATGGCCGTGAACTCCGACTCCGCCATGATGCCCCTCCCCCTCGCGCGTTCGGCTGTGCCCGGTCCGGATCCCGCATGGGACGCGATCCGGCGTGGCTCTGATCGAGTTCGGTCGTGATCCAGTGTGCAACTGCGCACAGGCCCGTGTCCCGGCGGCGCCAGGCTGCACCGACCGGCGTTCCTCGCCGTGCAGTCTGCCTGCACCCGGCGTCTTGCACCAGTGTGCATGACGAGGTCGCGCCGGGTATCCGGCGCACTCGCACGGATGCGCCCCCACCGTTTTCCGCCGCCTCCCCAGGGCGCCTTTGAGCTGCCCAAAGATGCGTTTATGCAGGTGAGAAGCGTGCGAAAGGTGTTTATGATCGAGGCGTCCGACCGCGTGAACCCGGCGTCGGCACACCCCCGTAAGGAGCCCCGCCGTGAGCACCCCCCAGATGACCCGCCCCGGCGAGACCCTCGACGTCGACCGCAGCGACGCCGAGTACCGTACCTGGCTCAAAGAAGCCGTTCGCAAGGTCCAGGCCGATGCCAACCGCTCGGCCGACACCCATCTGCTGCGATTCCCGCTGCCCGAGTCCTGGGGCATCGACCTGTACCTGAAGGACGAGTCGACGCACCCCACCGGCAGCCTCAAGCACCGCCTGGCCCGCTCCCTGTTCCTCTACGGCCTGTGCAATGGCTGGATCCGGCCTGGCCGCCCGGTGATCGAGGCGTCCAGCGGCTCGACGGCCGTCTCCGAAGCGTACTTCGCGGGGCTCATCGGCGTGCCCTTCATCGCCGTCATGCCGCGCACGACGAGCGCCGAGAAGTGCCGCCTCATCGAATTCCACGGCGGGCAGTGCCACTTCGTGGACGACTCACGGAAGATGTACGAGGCCTCGGCCGCCCTCGCGGCGGAGACCGGCGGCCACTACATGGACCAGTTCACCTACGCGGAACGGGCCACGGACTGGCGCGGCAACAACAACATCGCCGAATCCATCTTCCGTCAGCTGGAGTTGGAGCGGTTCCCGGAGCCGGCGTGGATCGTGGCCACGGCCGGCACCGGCGGCACCTCGGCGACCATCGCCCGCTATGTGCACTACATGCAGTACGACACCCGCATCTGTGTCGCCGATCCGGAGAACTCGTGCTTCTTCGAGGGGTGGACGACCGGCGATCCGGACGTCACCTGTGACTGCGGCTCGCGCATCGAGGGAATCGGCCGGCCCCGGATGGAACCCAGCTTCGTGCCGGGCGCCATCGACCGGATGATGAAGGTCCCGGACGCGGCCAGCGTCGCCGCCGTACGGGCCCTGGAGCGGGCGATCGGGCGGAAGGCGGGCGGCTCCACCGGCACCGGTCTGTGGAGTTCGTTGAAGATCGTTGCGGAGATGGTGGCCGAGGGGCGCACGGGAAGCGTGGTGACCCTGCTGTGCGACCCGGGCGACCGCTACCTGGACAAGTACTACTCGGACGCGTGGCTCGCCGAGCAGGGGCTGGACATCGCGCCGTACTCGGCGGCGATCGAGTCACTGCTGGCGACCGGGGTGTGGCCGGGCTGATCCCGGACGGACACCCGCGGAGTTCAGCCTGCGGTCCAATGCCGTCACCGCGCCGCGGAACGACCGTCCCAGGCCCCCGCGTGCGCACTTCAGCAGAAACCGGAAGACCGCGGCACCGTCGGCCGCGAAGGTCCACTGCACCCGGGTGCCGGTGCCGGCGGGCGTCAGCCGCCACTCCTCCAGAAGCGCGTGCACCCCGGGCGTGTTCGTCTCGTCGACCCGGTACGCGTACACCGCGTTCGGCTCGGCCGCGACGACCGTCTCCCGGAAGCGGGTGCCGCCCATGAGGCGCACCTCGCGCCCGGCGTCCCCGTCGACCGGCCGGGCGGAGGACACCGCGGTGAACCACTCGCTCCAGCCGGGAACGTCCTCGGCCAGTGCCCGGAAGACCGCCTCCGGGGGCGCCGTGATCTCCCGCGCGAACACCAGCCGCACTTGAGCGGTCCGCTTGAAGTCGAGTCCCACCGGGCGCAGCGCACGTGCCATGGGCTGAACCTCCTTACGGGAGACGAATTCCCGAACGGAAGCGACGGTGCCGGGTCGGCGTCACCATAGCTGGCGGGCCGTCAGATGTCTGTACCGTCCTCGGGTTCCCCGGCCACCACCAGCCGCCGGAGGTGCTCCGAGATCTCCGCCCGTGCCCCGGCGGGCAGCCCCGCGTCGGTCACCAGCGTGTCGACCTGCTCCAGCGCGGCGAACGAACTCAGACCCACCGTGCCCCACTTGGTGTGGTCGGCGACCACCACGACACGCCGGGCGGACTGCACGAGCCGCCGGTTGGTCTCGGCCTCCGCGAGGTTCGGCGTCGACAGGCCCGCCTCCACCGATATCCCGTGCACACCGAGGAACAGCACGTCGAAGTGGAGGGACGCGATCGCCTGGTCGGCCACGGGTCCCACCAGCGAGTCCGACGGCGTCCGCACCCCGCCGGTCAGCACGACCGTGGCGGCGCCCTGCCGAGGACCCGAGGTGCGCTGCGCCGAGTGGAAGACATCGGCCACCCGCACCGAGTTGGTGACGACGGTCAGGTCCGGCACGTCGAGGAGGTGGTGGGCCAGCGCGTACGTCGTCGTCCCGCCGGACAGGGCGATCGCCGTACCCGGTGCGACCAGCTCGGCCGCCGTCCGCGCAATGTCCTCCTTCGCCGTCAGCTCCAGGCCGGACTTGGCCTCGAACCCGGGCTCGTGCGTGCTCGCCTCCACTACGGGAACCGCACCGCCGTGCACCTTCTCCAGCACGCCCTGGCGGGCGAGCGCGTCCAGGTCGCGGCGGACGGTCATGTCGGACACGCCCAGCTTGCGCGTCAGCTCGTTCACGCGGACTCCGCCGCGCCGTCGCACCTCGTCCAGGATCAGGGCACGGCGCTGCTCCGCGAGGAGGTTCTGATTCTCACTCACGTCCGCTCCGCTCCCTTTCGTCCGATAATGTCGGAAATGTCATCGGTACCGGCTCCGACGAGGCCATTCTCCCGCCACCCGTGCCGAGGACGTCTCATCCTCGCATGGGTCGCCGCTGATGGCGCCACCCCTCGTACCTCAAAGATCACCATCGGCTGTCCGCCGCCGTCACACGTATCGGGGAGATTCCGTGACAAGGGGTGTGCACATCCGTGTCGGCGGAGATCCTCTGCCTACCCAGGACACACCGTATGCAGCGCGGGGGAAGTGCAGAACAGTGGAGCGTGCACGGGAACACGAAGGGGAGCGGAACGAGGCGGGGGAGCGGTCCGCCGAGGCCGGGACTGCCCTGGAACTCCTGATCCACGGAGTCGGCGGCACCACGCCCGAGGAGATGCTGGGCGATCCCCGGACGGTCCGCATCACCGGTGACGACACGGCCGCCGTGTACCGGCGTGCCTCCGACGCCGACGCGGAACGGCTTCCCGACGACCACCGCGGTCGTCCGGTGCCCGAGGCCTACGTCTGGTGCAACCTCACCTCCGGGAACGCCGCCCGCGCCCTGTGGCTGTTGCTGTTGCCGTTCATGGTGGCCAACCTCGTGCACTGGATGCGCCCCACGACAACGGGCCGGCAGCGGACCGTGCGCCTGTACGGAGTGATCGTCCGGTTGATCGGGCTCACCCTGACCGTGTTGCTGGTCGCCGCCGCCTGCGAGGTGGCCCTGGACCTGGGGGCCTGGCAGTGTGCGGGCACGCGCGCGTGTGCCGGGCGTCACTCGTGGCTCGGTTTCCTCTCGCCCGTCGTCTCCGATCGCGGCTGGTGGAGCCAGCCGGGACGGCGGCTCGCCCTGGCGTCGCTGGTGCCCACCGCGCTCACCGGCCTGCTCTGGTACCTCTCGCACCGCACCTGGAGCGCATACGAGTCCCAGCAGCCGATGTCGCGCAGACCCGAGCCCGACGAACCGTCCCATCGCACCGCCCTGGGCCGCCCCGGGTTCTGGTACGGACGCCGACTGGTGGCCAGGCTGCGCGCCGCGCACACCGCCGCGGGGTTCCTGACCGTCGCCGCCGCGCTCGGCGGCTCCGCCGCCCACTACGACCGCCGCCACGGTTCGGTCGAACTCGAGGCGCTGGGCTGGCTGCTGGGCACAACTCTGCTCGGGGGCGCGGCGGTTGTGGCGTGGGTGGTGTGCAGCCGTGGCCGCACCGAGAACCGGCTCGACAAGGAACTCGACCGCACACTGGTGCGGTGGCTGCCCACCGGCGCGCTCGCCCTGCTCGTCGTGGCCATGGTCTACGCCGGCTGGTCCCGCCCCGGCTGGCGATCGGCGGGCCGGCTGCCGGGCGACACGACGTTCGGCGCACTGACCCTGGCGCAGGGACTCCTCGTCATCGCGCTCGGCGTCGTGGCGCACGTCCTTTACCGCGCCCACCCCGACACGCGCACCGCGATGCGCGGACTGGCCGGACCCGCCGTGGCGATGCTGGCCTGTGCGCTCGGCGGTGTGATGTCCGGGGGCGTGGCCCAACGGGTCGCCGACTGGCTGGACGGCACCGGGCACACCATGACCGGCCCGCCCGTCCTGCTCACCTGGCAGGCGTCCGCGATCCCGCCACTGCTGCTCGTCCTGCTCGTCCTCGTCGGCTGGCTGTCCTGGCGCACCTGGCTGCTGCGACGCGCCGAGACGGCCCTGGTTGAGCTGGACCACCCGGGCGAGCCCACGGACACGGCCCGCACCCTGCGCATCGCGAGCACACGAGCGATGGCCACCCTCACGGACCGGACCCCGCTCGTCGTCGGCATCACCTCGGCCGTGACCCTGCTGCTGGGCGCGGTGGCCCTGGCGGGAGCCATCGTCTCCAAGGACACGCCGTACGGTGCCACGCGTGGGGCCCAGCCCTTCGTCCAGGGTGTCGCCGAGACCGCACAGGCCCTCGGCTCCTGGCTGATCGGCTTCGGCTTCCTTCTCCTGGTCACCCTGGGGCGCCGCGCCTACAAGGACGCCGCGGCACGCCGTACGATCGGCATCCTGTGGGACGTCGGCACGTTCTGGCCGCGTGCCGCCCACCCCTTCGCCCCGCCCTGCTACGCCGAGCGGGCCGTGCCCGACCTGACCTGGCGCATGGCCACCTGGACGCGCGCCACCGGCGGACGGCTCGTCCTGTCGGGGCACTCCCAGGGCAGCGTCCTGGCGGCGGCCGCGGCCTGGCAGCTGGAGCCCTCCGTACGCAGACGGGTGGCCGTCCTGACGTACGGCTCGCCCCTGGAGCGGTACGGGCGCTGGTTCCCGGCGTACTTCGGCCCGGCCGCGCTCAGTTCCCTGCATCGCGAGGTCGACTGCTGGCGCAATCTGTACCGCCTCACCGATCCGATCGGCGGCTCGATACGGCTGCCCGGCGAGTGCGGCCCGCAAGTGGACCGCGCACCCCTCAAGGACCCGCTCGCATACGGCCGAACCAAGGAGCATCCGCTGCCCGCGCCGATCCTCGGACACGGCGACTACCAGGCGGACCCCGCCTTCGCCGAGGAGCGCGCACGGCTGCTGGCGCGACTGCGGTCGGGCTTACCGGGACCCAGGCCCGCAAACGCATCCTCAAGGCCGCGCAGGGAGCCCGGGGGCGCATCCTCCGGGTCCGGCCCGGAGCCCGGGGACGCGTTTTCGGAGTCCGTCATGGAGCCCGGGGGTGCATCGTCCGGGTCCGGCCGGGAGCCTGGGGGTGCATCGTCGGGAGTCGGTGGGGAAGCTGGGGACGGGTCTTCCGGGTCCGGCGTGGGGTCCGGGGGTGCATCGTCCGGGTCCGGCCGGGAGCCTGGGGGTGCATCGTCGGGAGTCGGTGGGGAAGCTGGGGACGGGTCCTCCGGGTCCGGCGCGGAGCCCGGGGGCGCGTCTCCAGGATCCGGGGCGGAGCCCCGGGGCGCGTCCTCGGAGCCCGGTGCGGAGCCTGGGGACGCGGCTCAGGGCAGCTCCGGCAGGTCCTCCGGGTAGAGCAGGGTCAGGTCGTCCGTGCTCGGTTCCGCGAGCTGGGCGACCCGGCCCGCATGCCGCTCAACCATCGCCTCGAAGGTCTGGCGCGCGGTGCGACCGTTGCCGAACGTCGGTCCCTTCGGGATCGCCGTGAAGTACTTCAGCAGCGCCTCCGCGGTCCCGGAACCCAGCTGGTACTCGTGCTCCTCGGCCTGCTGCTCCACGATCCGCAGCAGCTCCTCGGGGCCGTAGTCACCGAAGGTGATGGTCCGTGAGAAACGAGACGCCACTCCGGGATTGACCGACAGGAACCGCTCCATCTCCGCCGTGTAACCGGCGACGATCACCACGACCGCCTCCCGGTGATCCTCCATCAGCTTCACCAGCGTGTCGATCGCCTCACGCCCGAAGTCGCGTCCGGAGTCCTCCGGCGACAGCGCGTACGCCTCGTCGATGAACAGCACTCCACCGCGCGCCCGCTCGAAGGCCTCCTGGGTGCGGATGGCGGTGGAGCCGATGTGCTCGCCGACCAGGTCGACCCGGGACACCTCCACGAGGTGGCCCTTCTCCAGCACGCCGAGCGAGGCCAGGATCTCGCCGTACAGACGGGCCACCGTCGTCTTGCCGGTGCCGGGGGAGCCCGTGAACACCAGATGCCGCCGCGCGGACGCCGCTTTCAGGCCCGCCTGCTGCCGGCGGCGCCCCACCTCGATCATGTCGGTGAGGGCGCGCACCTCGCGCTTGACGCTCTCCAGGCCCACCAGCGCATCGAGTTCCCCGAGCACGGCCTTCGACGTGCGCGCTGGCTCCTCCGGTTCCGGGACGGCCGTGACGAGGGGTTCCTGCTCGGTGGTGCGCTGACCGGGGATGGCGCCCAGCAGGCCGGGGGACTGGCGGGCCGTCTGCACCGCGGTCTCCCGGGCCACGGGAGACCGCAGCCCCGCGCTCTCGTCGCTGGTGCAGTCCTCGACGACCGCGCCGCCACCGCCGGGCGCACCCGGGCCGCCGTCCGCGAACTCGTACCCGCCGCGCGCACACCGCTCCGTGCGGCACTTCTTGAGCGTGGCACGGCAGCCGTCGATCACATGGAAGCCGTAGCCGCTGCTGCCGGTGACCCGGCAGTTCAGGAAGCTTCCCCGGCCCTCTGCCGAGACGTAGAAGCCCGCTTCCGCCGGTGATGTCACCGTGCAGCGCTCGATGGTGGGGTCGGCGCCCTTGGTGACGATCACGCCCGTCTGGGTGCCGTCGATGGTGCAGCCGGACAGCGTGCCGCCGCTGCCGTGGTCCCGGAACCAGGCACCCGTCGCTGCGTCCCGGATCCGGCAGTCGTCCAGTTGCGCCGTGGCACCGTCACTCACCGACACCGCCGTGTTGCGTACCTGCGTGAGGTCGCTGTCCACGACGTCCGCGCGCGAGCCGCGGTCGAGGACGAACAGGGCGTCCGGCACGTCGTGCACCCGGCACGAGTCGAGCACGGCGGTTGCGCCGTCGCTCACCCACACCGCCGGATAGTCGCCGGTGCTGTCGAAGATCTCGCACTGGTTGGCGTCCACACGGGTGCCCGGGTCCCACACCGACAGACCGTTGCGTCCGAACTGCCGCACGGTGGTGCGGGTCAGCGTGAGCACCGAGCGGGACCGCAGGTCGACCGCGTTCTCCGGGATGTCGTGGATGCGGCAGTCGGCGAGCGTCAGCACCGCGTCCGTGTCGAGCGTGACGCCGTCCGCGGTCGTGCGGTGCACATCGCAGTCCGTGAGGTGCGCGGTGGCGCGGGCGGTGACCTGGACTCCGGAGCCGCGGACCTCGTACACCTCGCAACCGACCGCTTCCAGCGAGGAGTTCTCACCGGTGGCCGACAGACCGGCGCCCGAGGTGTGATGCACCCGGCAGCGGTCCAGCCGCGGGTGCCCGCCGCCGCGGACCGCGACGCCCGACTGCGCCGCCGCCACGACCTCGCACTCCTCGAACACCCCGCCGCCGCCGTCCACTACGGCGATGCCGATGCCGGCCGGGTTGTCGACCGTGCAGCGCCGGACCGTGGGGCGCGCGCTGCCACGGACCTCGATGCCGGCCGCGGACCGCGTCATGATCCGCACGTCCACCAACTCGGGCGTGCCCTCCTCGACGAGCACCGCGGGAGCGGCCGCGTCCTGGCCCTCGACGTGCAGGTCCTGGACGATGGCGGAGGCCCGTACGGTCAGCGGCACGCCGTCCACGGGAGCGATGCGCACTGAGCCGGGGGAGCCCTCGGGCCCACGCAGCGTCACCGCCCGCTGGACGACGAGGTTCTCCCGGTAGGTACCGGGAGCGACGGTGAGGACGTCGCCGTCGCCCGCGGCCTCCAGGGCGGCCGCGAGCGATGCGTACTCACCCGTGCGGCGCCGCCACCGCGATGTGCCGGCGTGCGTCACCTGGACCGTGCCCTGTGCCATGGCGCTGCTGTGCCCCCACCTCGTACTCACGCGGGTTCTCGCGAAGATGCCGGACGGCCGAACGGTCCGGCCGGTCCACCGTAGCGTGCATGGAGGCGGCTGGTTGACCGGAGGCGTAAGGCCGTCAACTGCCCGTCCCGGTCCGGCCCCAGTCGGGGCCCGCCTTGTCCCATGCCTGGTCCCAGCGCGCATACCGGCGACGGACCATGCGCCAGACGATGAGCCGGCGGCCGCCCTCTATGAGCCCCACGGTCATCATGGCCGCGCCGAATCCCGCCAGCACGGCGTGTGTCGTCGCGGTGACACTGTCCAGGGGACGGGCCACTATTCGGCCGTGGTCGTCGGTCCAGACGGTGAAGTGGTCCCCGCGATGGGGGGACTTGAGGTCGGCCAGGAGAGTGCCGTGCTGTGCGGTGCCGTCCGGCGCGGTCCAGTCGGCGAGCACGCGGCTGCGCGCGTCCCGCGTCGTCGAGGACTCCGGATCCGGTTCCAACGGGCTGCGGTTGAGCTTCTTGACGACGGTGGCCGGCACAAGATGGCGGGTGCGCTGCTGGTCCCGCACGGACTTCTGCAGGGCGCCCTGGGCGAACGATCCGATCACGGCCCCGGCGACGGGTGTGACGACGAGGATCAGCAGGAGGGCGACCAGTGCCACCCACGCCTCGACCAGATCGGTCGTACGGCGCATCGGATTGTGCCGCCAACGCCAGAGACCGCCGATTGCTCGCACCGTCCCGCACCCCCTTCAGCGTCCGTGATAACCCCCGCGCCCGGCCGTTCACCTCCGCGGCCGGAGAAGAGAGAGCGAAATCACCCCTCTCCCACCTCATGGGCCTCTCATGAACTTCTCATGCAGACTCAACGAGCGCATCCGTTGCCCGGGTTCCCCAACCAGGCGTCGAATCGAGGATCTTTCCCGGCCCTCATTCGGAGGGCCTCGTTCCGGAAGCCGGTGCCGGAAGGGGTACCGGGGCGCGGGAGAGTGGGGGCGGGGCGGCTCGGTCGACGGATCGGCCGGGGCCCGGGATCCGGGGACCGGGCGCGTGGGTCCGTCGCTATTCGAGGACAGTGACCGGATCGCCGATGCGGACCAAACCCGTCGTCTCCGGCACCACGTTCTGCCCGAAGGCCAGTTGGTTACCGAAGCGGCGATGCCGTCCGAGGGTGCGCAGCGGCTCCTTGCCGCGCTCGGCGGTGGCCTGGTCCGTGGTGGTCACGACGCAGCGTCCGCACATCTTGGCGCTCCGGAAGACGACCTCGCCGATGGCGATGCGCTTCCAGTCGTCCTCGGCCCAGGGCGCGGTGCCGGCCACCACGACATTCGGCCGGAACCGGTTCATGGGCAGCGGACCTTCGTCGGGGTGGTCGCCCTGCGCGATCAGGGAGTTGAGGGCGTCCAGGGACGCGAGAGTGGTGAGCAGCAGTGGATAGGCATCGGCCAGGCTGACCGTCTCGCCCGGGCGCCCGTACGGCGGGTCGTCGATGGGGCGGCGGACGGCGGGGTCGTCGAGGTGGACGAGGGTCACGTCCTCACCGAGGTACGTGGTGAACCACTCGGCCGCCTCGGATCCGGCCGGGACCGTCTCGATCTTCTCCCCAGACCATCTCGCGGTCGTCGTACCGACGGGATCGGGTACGGCAACGGTCAGCGGGTCCAGGCCGGACGCGGACACACGGATACCGCCGCCGGGCAGGAGCTCGGCGGCGGCCAGCGCAAGGTGCGGATGTTCGCGTTGGGTGACGACCTTGCCCGCCTCGTCGATCAGCGCCCAGCGCCGGTCCCCGGCCAGCCCCCATGGCTCCACCGCGGCCTCGCGGAGTGCCTGGCCCCGCAGTGCCTTGACCGGGTGGACGTGAATCGAGTGCAGCGCTGCTTTCGACATGAGGCCATCGTGCCATCGGACACCGATGGCCTCATCTCGTGAGGCGGATCAGTATCCGCGGTACTGCTGCCCGTTGTTGTACGGGTCCTGGTACGGCGCAGGGGCCGGGCGGGGCGCCGCTGGGCGCATCGCCTCGTAGCCCGTGCCTGTGGCCATCGGGCGCGGCTGCTGCATCTGCTGGGGACCCGGGTAACCACGCGGCCCCGCTGCCTGCTGCGGGATGTACGCCGTCGGGGCCTGCTGCAGCGGCGCGGGCTGCGGAACCTGCGGGTAGCCGTAGGCGGGGGCCTGGGGGGACGGTGCGGCCGGCAGCGCGGGGAGCGCCGACGGCAGTGCGGGCAGGTTGCTGCCCGGCGTCTCATACGCAGAGGGGACCCGGATCGGAGCGATCTGCGGGGTCCCCCGCTCGGCGACGAGCGAGTCGTAGATCGGAGTGTCCGGGAAGGGCGACGCGGAGTAGTAACCGCCGCCATAGGTGGAGCGGGGGGAGGTCATGGCACATAAGTTAAGCCCACGATGTGCTGGTTGGGGAGACCGATAAGAGGGTTGTTTTCTGCGCCCTGGGTGACGCGGGATCCCCAATGCGAGCGAACTTGGCAAAAAAGGGCAGCAGGTGGGGTTTGGATCGTGTAAAGGCCGAGTTCCTGATGGGTTACCCGGGGTTGAGCGGCGGACTTCCGGCGCGGGTCATGGGAGTTCGCGGCCCCGGGGAATAGGTTGGCCCGAACGGATCCGATGGACGGCCCGGGCCTGGGTCCCGGCGCGGCGACACGTGATGGGGGCGGACATGTCAATGCCGAAAGGATCGAATCTTCAGGTGCCGACGACGGCTCTGCGCGTCGAATTGGGCTGGCGTTCCGGCCCGGGCGTGCCCGATGCGGACGCCTCCGCGCTGCTGCTGGTATCCGGGAAGGTCCGCACGGACGGCGACTTCGTCTTCTACAACCAGCCTGGGCACTCCTCCGGCGCGGTACGGCATGAGGGCAAACGGGACGTGGGCGGTCAGGTGACGGACACGCTCCTCGTCGACCTCGCGCGCATGGAATCCATGATCGAGACCGTGGTGCTCGCCGCCTCCTCCGACGGCGGCACGTTCGGGCAGGTGCCCGGTCTGTACATCCGTGTGCTCGACGCCCAGCAGGGTACGGAGATCGCGCGCTTCGACCCGGCCGCGACCGTCGAGACCGCGTTCGTGCTCGGCGAGTTCTACCGCCGCCAGGGCGCCTGGAAGTTCCGCGCCGTCGGCCAGGGCTACGGCAGCGGGCTGGAGGGGCTGGCCACGGACTACGGGATCACGGTGGACGAACCGCAGCACGCGGCGCCGCCGCCCGCGCCCGCCACCCGCGTCGACTGGCCGAACGCACCGACGAGCCCGTCGGCCGGCCTGTCTTCGCCGACCGGACCGCCCGTCACCATGCCTCAGCAGCCCGCGCCGCCGTTCACCATGCCTCATCCGCCGGTGACCGCGCCGCCGGCGACGACCCCGTACGGCGCATCGCCGCCCCCGCCTCCCGTTCCGCCCTCGGCGCCGTCGACCCCGGTCCGCCTCACCAAGGTCACGCTCACCAAGCAGGCACCCGTGGTCTCGCTGGCCAAGCAGGGCGGCACGTCCGGTGCCATGCGCGTGAACCTCAACTGGCAGGTGCGCAAGCAGTTCACGGGATGGGGCAGCAAGCGCGGCCGGGCGGTCGCCATGCACGCGGACCTCGACCTGGACCTGTGCGCCCTGTACGAGCTGTCCGACGGCAGCAAGGGCGTCGTCCAGGCCCTCGGCAACGCTTTCGGGGCGCTGCACCAGCCGCCGTACATCCACCTCGACGGCGACGACCGCACCGGCGCCGTCGAGACCGGCGAGAACCTCACCATCAACCTCGACCACAAGCAGAGCTTCCGGCGCATCCTCATCTTCGTGACCATCTACGAGGGCGCCCGCTCCTTCGCCGACCTGCACGCCACGGTCACCCTCCAGCCGCAGTACGGCGCACCCGTCGAATTCTTCCTCGACGAGTGCACAGTGCCCTCGACCGTGTGCGCCCTCGCCCTCATCACGAACACGGGCGGCGACCTGGTCGTCCAGCGCGAGGCCCGCTACCTGGTCCCGGACCGCGGCGTCAGCCCGCAGCGCACCATCGACCATGCCTACGGGTGGGGCATGAACTGGACCCCCGGCAGGAAGTGACCGGCCCGTCGCCCGTGCGGCCGGCTCATTGCTCGTCGAACGCGGCGTCCGGGCGCGCGTAGGTGCGGCCCTTCCAGGCCGCACCGCGACCCCTGTAGTGCTGCACCGCCGAATCGACCGTCATGAGCAGGTACAGGAACGCGGTGACCGACAGCAGCGGCGCGAGCCACAGCGGCTGACGGTAGTAGCGAAGCATCGGGACGTACGTCACCGTCATCACCAGCTTCGCGAGCCCGCCGATCACCGTCGCCGCGATGTTGCCGGTGACGAGCCCGGCGACGAACGCCACGGTCGGCGCAAGGTAGACGAGGCCGAGCCCGAGCACCGTACCGACGAGCAGCAGCGGACTGTGCCGGAGCTGGGCGTACGCGCTGCGCGAGACCATCCGCCACAGGTCGTGCAGCCGTGGATACGGACGCACGCTGTCGACCCGGTCGGCGAGCCCCAGCCAGATGTGGCCGCCACTGTTCTTGACCGCCCGTGCGAGCGCCACGTCGTCGATGACGGCCTGCCGGATGGCGTCGGGAATCCGTGCGCGCTCGGCGGCATCGGCGCGCAGCAGCACACAGCCGCCCGCCGCGGCCGCGGTCCGTGATCCCCTCACCGCGATCCAGCGGAACGGATACAGCTGGGCGAAGAAGTACACGAAGGCGGGCACGACGAGCCGCTCCCACACGCTCTCCACCCGAAGCCGGGCCATCTGCGAGACGAGATCGAAGCCGCCGGTACGCGCCGCCGCCACCAACGCGCGCAGACTGTCGGGCGCGTGGGCGATGTCGGCGTCCGTCAGGAGCAGATACTCAGGGGCACGCGCGCGTGCGAGGCCGATTCCATGGCGTACGGCCCAGAGCTTGCCGGTCCAGCCCGCGGGAGGCTCGCCCGGGGAGTCGACGGTGAGCGGCAGCCCGCCGTGCCGTTGCGCCAGCTCGCGGGCCAGCTCCCCCGTTCCGTCCGAACTGCCGTCGTCGATCAGGAAGACCTCGGCGCGCCCCGGATAGTCCTGCGCCAGCAACGAGGGAAGACTGTCCGGGAGTACGGCTGCCTCGTCCCGCGCCGGGACGACGACGCACACGGACGGCCACGCGTCGGGCTCCCGGCGCGGCGGCAACCGCAGATCCGTACGCCAGAAGAAGCCCTGGCCGAGCAGCAGCCACAACCAGGTGGCCAGTGACGCGACGACGATCCAGACAACGGCACTCACCCGTCGCAGTCTGCCCCACCGAGGCCGTCCGTTCGAGGGCATCGACTATGGTTGCCGGGTGAAGATCGCGCTCATGGACTCCGGACTCGGCCTGCTTCCCGCTGCTGCCGCGGTACGCCGTATGCGGCCCGACGCGGATCTCGTGCTCTCCTGGGACCCCGACGGGATGCCCTGGGGGCCGCGCACCCCGGAAGACATCACGCAGCGCGCCCTGGCCGTCGCCGAGGCCGCCGCCGCACACGGTCCCGATGTCCTGATCGTCGCCTGCAACACCGCGTCCGTGCACTCCCTGCCGGAGTTGCGTGCCCGCTTCGAACCGGACCTGCCGATCATCGGTACGGTTCCGGCGATCAAGCCGGCTGCCGCGGGCGGCGGACCCGTCGCGATCTGGGCCACGCCCGCCACCACGGGGAGCCCTTACCAGCGTGGTCTCATCCGGGACTTCGCCGACGGCGTGACCGTCACCGAGGTGCCCTGCCCGGGGCTTGCGGATGCCGTGCACCACGCGGACGAAGCGGCGATCGACGCCGCGATCTCCGCGGCCGCCGCGCTCACCCCCGACGACGTCACGACCATCGTGCTCGGCTGCACCAACTACGAACTGGTCGCCCACCGGATCCGTGCGGCCGTGCAGAAGCCCGGGCTCCCGCCGCTCATCCTGCACGGGACCGCGGGGGCGGTGGTCGCGCAGGCGCTGCGCCGCATCGGGGCGAACCCGGTGCCGGAAGCCTCCGCAGAGGGCGGTTTGACGGTGCTGCTGAGCGGCCGGGAGGGAGTGCTGCCTCCCGAGGCGCTGACGTACGACGAGGGCAGACTTCTGCAGGCGGTCAGTCCGGCGCGGTGAGAGCGGGCCGTCGGCCCGGCCTCTGTGCCCCGAAGGGTCCCCCTGAACCGCCGCCGGGACCAGTGACTGTCCGCAACCTCGTGCCCGCGCTCAGGAAGCTCGGTACCCTCAAGACATGAGGGACCACCCCCATGGCGAGCCCGAAATCTGGACCGGGCGCGCCACCAACCGTGCGCAGTGGCTGCTGGCGCTCGGCGGAGCCGCCTGCATGGCGCTCGGCATCGAGCTGGCCGTCGACTCCGCGTGGACATCCGGCATCGCCCCGCTCGTCATGTCCGTCGTCGGGTGCATCGCGGCCGGGCTGCTGGTCCTCTTCGGCACGCTCGCGTTCGTGCACGTCGCCGTGAAGGTCGACAAGGACTGCCTCGAGGTGCGCTGCGGCCACATCGGTGTGCCGCGCCGCCGTATCCCCCTCTCGCTCGTCGCCGGTGCCGAATTCGTCCCCAGGGTCACCCCGCGTCAATGGGGCGGCTGGGGCTACCGCTGGCGGCCCGAGAAGGGCACCGCCGTCGTCGTACGGCGAGGTGAGGGCCTCGTCCTGCGCCTCTGGGACGGTCACACCTTCACGATCACCGTGGACAACGCCGAGACGGCGGTGCGGGTCATCCGTGAACGGCTGCACCCGAGTCTGCCCGGGGCCACGCACTGACCTGCGCGGAAACGCACCCCCGAGTCACTCCTCCGCGTGATCCCTCCCCGCCGTGCCCTCGTCCGCCAGCGGTCGGGCCGTCGCGATCCCGGCCAGCAGGCCCGCCTCCGCTGTCACCATCGTGAAGCTCAGTGCGTTGCCGACCGTCGCGATCACCGCCAGTGCCGTCAGCGTGGCGCCCGCCGTGAGCGCGATCGGTGTGGGTCGCGGAGTTCGCCACAGCGCGTACAGGACCCAGCAGAAGACCGCCGCGAGGAGTGCCACGCCGATCAGCCCCTGTTCCGCGGCCAGCTGCAGCGGCGCGGAATGAGGCTTGCCGTCCGGCACCAGCGACTGAGTGGCCGTGGGGCTCAGCTCGCCGAACCGTCCGGGTCCCGCGCCAAGCGCCGGATCCCGGTGGGCCAGGGTGAGAGCGTCATGCCAGAGCAGGACGCGGTGCGGGCCGAGCTGGTCCTGCAGGACGGTCGTCAGGCCCGCCGGCATTACGTCCTCGGCGAGCGCCCAGGTCGTCCCGGTCACCAGGGCCGCCACGAGCGCGAGGGCCGTCAGCGCGGGGGCGCGGCGCCGCATGCGGTCGGCGGCCAGCGAGCACAGCAGTACCCCGGTGGAGGCGACGAGACCCGTCGTGGAGCCGAGCGCCGCCGCGACCACCGCGACTGCGGCGGCCGACAGCCGAAGTGCGAGGCGCGGCACCGCGGCGCGTGCCGCCCATGCCGCGCAGCACGCCGCCCCCGAGGACAGTGTCAGCAGCGCGGCGACAGCCCCGGTCTGCCCGAGCGGCGAGACGAACTGCGGGTCCGCCATGGCGTGCGGGGCGGCGACCGCGAGTACGAGACCTGCCAAGGCGCCCGCGGCGGGTGCCACGACCGGCAGGAGAGCTCCGAGGATCCGCCCCGACGCATACCCGGCGGCGACCGCGAGCACCGCGAGCAGGACGCCTTCGGGCCGGCCCCCGTGTGCGGCGGCCGTGATCAGAGACCAGGCCGCGCAGGCGCCGAGCACCAGAAAGCCCGTCGCATCCGAAACGTTTCGTCTGTCGTCTTCCGCGTCCGCGGCCCCGGCCGCGGACTCCGTCCCCGTGGATCCCACCCCGCCGCTCCCCTGTGACGGGCCCCGACCGTCCCTGCCGTATCCGGCCGCACGTCAGAGGCTCGGGCACACGGTAACGGGTGATGCGCCGGTTTGTGGACGGGTTGTGCAGGAACGATGCAGCAGAAGGGGTGGGCAAAGGGGTTGAAGGGCGGACGGAACGCTCGAGGTGCGGGGCGGACGGCGCTGTCGGTGCCTTGGTCACGCGCCGTACACTCCCCGAGTGACCGTCACCGCAACTTCCGTGGGCGAGCCGGAACAGCTCGAGCCCCAGGCCGAACCCGCACCCAGGAGTGTCCACCGGGTGCGGCGCCTTGTTCCGGCCGTCGCCGCGGCACTCTCCGGAGTGCTGCTCTACGTCAGTTTTCCGCCCCGGACCCTGTGGTGGCTGGCCCTCCCGGCCTTCGCCGTCTTCGGCTGGACCCTGCGCGACCGCACTTGGAAGGCGGGCCTCGGCCTCGGTTATCTGTTCGGTCTCGGCTTTCTGCTGCCGCTGCTCGTGTGGACCGGCGTCGAGGTCGGTCCCGGCCCCTGGCTGGCGCTCGTCGCGATCGAGGCGATCTTCGTCGCGCTCGTCGGCGCGGGCATCGTGCTGGTCTCCCGGCTGCCCGCCTGGCCGGTGTGGGCGGCCTCTCTCTGGATCGCGGGAGAGGCGGCACGCGCGCGCGCACCCTTCCACGGCTTCCCCTGGGGGAAGATCGCCTTCGGCCAGGCGGACGGCATCTTTCTGCCGCTCGCCGCGGTCGGCGGCACACCCGTGCTCGGTTTCGCGGTGGTGCTGTGCGGCTTCGGGCTGTGCGAGATCGTGCGCCTCGTCATGGACGGGCGGCGCGCGGGGGGCGTGCTGCGGCGCGGGGCTGCCGTCGCGGCCCTGCTGAGCGTTGCCGTTCCGGTGGTGGGAGCCGTTGCCGCGCGCTCCCTGGTCAGCGACAAGGCCGAGAACGGCACGACGACCGTCGCCGTCATCCAGGGCAACGTTCCGCGCTCCGGCCTCGAGTTCAACGCCCAGCGGCGCGCCGTCCTCGACTACCACGCGAGGGAAACCGTGCGCCTGGCCGCGAAGGTCAAGGCGGGCAAGGTCCCGCGGCCCGACCTTGTGCTGTGGCCCGAGAACTCCTCCGACATCGACCCGTTCGCCAACCCCGACGCCGCCGCCGTGATCGAAGGTGCGGCCAAGGCGATAGGCGTGCCGGTCTCCGTCGGCGGTGTGGTGGAGCGCGGTGGCAAGCTCTACAACGAGCAGATCCTTTGGGACCCTGACAAGGGCCCGGTCGACACGTACGACAAGCGGCAGATCCAGCCGTTCGGCGAGTACCTCCCGCTCCGCTCGTTCCTCGGCACCATCAACAAGAACTGGACCGCGATGGTGCGCCAGGACTTCACCCGGGGACGCAAGCCGGGCGTGTTCACCATGGCGGACGCCAAGGTGGGGCTCGTCACCTGCTACGAGGCTGCCTTCGACTGGACCGTGCGCAGCACCGTCACGGACGGCGCGCAGCTGATCTCGGTGCCCAGCAACAACGCCACCTTCGACCGCAGCGAGATGACCTACCAGCAGCTCGCCATGTCCCGCGTACGCGCCGTCGAGCACAGCCGAACGGTCACGGTGCCGGTGACCAGCGGCGTCAGCGCCATCATCCTGCCGGACGGGAAGATCACCCAGCGGACCGGGATGTTCGTGGCCGACTCCCTCGTCCAGAAGGTGCCGCTGCGCTCCTCGGAGACCCCCGCCACACGGCTCGGCACCCTGCCCGAGATGGTCATCGTGCTCGTCGCGGCCGGCGGCCTGTGCTGGGCTGCGGTGGCAGCGGTCCGGGGCCGACGTGACCGCGGCATGCAGGACATCCGTCTCGATGAGCCGGAACTGACGGAACCGGCCCGTTAGGGTCGGGCCATGGCTACTCCCGAATTCCTCCGGACCCTCCGGGCCTCCGCCGGCCATCAGCTGCTCTGGCTCCCCGGTGTCACCGCCATCGTCTTCGACGACGAGGGCAGAGTGCTGCTGGGGCGCCGTACCGACACCCGCAAATGGGCGGTGATCGGCGGCATCCCGGAGCCCGGGGAGCAGCCGGCGGCCTGCGCCGTGCGCGAGGTGTACGAGGAGACGGCGGTGCGGTGCGTCGTGGAACGCGTCGTCCTCGTCCAGGCCCTGGAGCCGGTGACCTACGCCAACGGCGACATCTGCCAGTACATGGACATCACGCTCCGCTGCCGGGCCGTCGGCGGCGAGGCCCGGGTCAACGACGACGAGTCGCTGGAGGTCGGCTGGTTCACCGTGGATGCGCTGCCGGAGCTGAACGAGTTCGGACTGTACCGGATCAAGCAGGCACTGTCGGATGCACCCACATGGTTCGACCCCACGAATCCAGGGTGAAGTATGGGCGGTGACCATATGGGGTGGGGCACGGGCGCTGCTTAGGGTCGACACATGACCGTGCCCCACCCCCACCCCGGCCCCCACGTCTGCTCGCTCGACCTCGGCGGACGCACCGCCCTCGTCACCGGTGCCGCCGGCGGGATCGGCCGTGCCTGCGCGCTGCGGCTCGCCGCCGCCGGCGCGAAAGTGAGAGCCGTCGACCGGGACGCGTCCGGCCTCGACGCCCTCACCGATGCGGCCCGCGGCCTCACGGGCACCGTCGAGCCGCGTGTCCTCGACCTCACCGACCTGGACGCCGCCGAACTCGCCGCCGCGGGCACCGATGTCCTCGTCAACAACGCCGGGCTCCAACTGGTGCGGCCCCTGGAGGAGTTCCCGCCCGATGTCTTCCACACCGTCCTGACGGTGATGCTGGAGGCCCCGTTCCGGCTCATCCGCGGGGCGCTGCCCCACATGTACGGACAGGGCTGGGGCCGCATCGTCAACGTGTCGTCGGTCCACGGGCTGCGCGCCTCCGCGTTCAAGTCGGCGTACGTCGCCGCCAAGCACGGGCTGGAAGGCCTCTCGAAGACCGCCGCCCTGGAAGGCGCCCAGCACGGGGTCACGTCGAACTGCGTGAACCCGGCGTACGTACGCACACCCCTCGTCGAGAAGCAGCTTGCGGACCAGGCACGGGCACACGGAATCCCTGAGGAGCGCGTGCTGTCCGAGGTGCTGCTTCAGGACAGCGCCGTCAAACGGCTGATCGAACCCGAGGAGGTCGCCGAGGCCGTGGCCTACCTCTGCAGCCCGCAGGCGTCCTTCGTCACGGGTACGTCGCTGGTCCTCGACGGCGGCTGGACGGCGCACTGAGCGGGGAGGTGCCGGAAGTTATCCACAGGGCGGGTTGCCCCGGCCCGGGTGTGGGTCATCCTGTGACCATGTCTCGCGATCACGTACAGTCCGCGGAGCGCCCCGGCACCGGTGCCGAGGCGCCGTTCCTGGAGCTCCTGGCCCGGGGTGCGTCGGCCGACGCGTACGAGCAGCCGGTGCTGCTCGCCCGTGCCGAGGGCCTGCCACCCGAGCGCATCGGCGCGCTCGAGCAGGCCAAGCGGCTCGCGCTGCGCGTGCGCGCGGAGATGGAGGGCAGACGCCGTCGCGAGGCGGAGCTGTCCGCGCTCTTCGAGACTGCCCACGACCTGGCCGGCCTGCGCGACCTCGACGCCGTCCTGCAGGCGATCGTCCAGCGGGCTCGCTCGCTGCTGAGCACCGACGTCGCCTATCTGACTCTGAATGACGAGGCCGCGGGCGACACCTATATGAGGGTCACCGAGGGCTCGGTCGCCGCACGCTTCCAGCAGCTGCGCCTCGGCATGGGCGAGGGGCTCGGCGGACTCGTCGCCCAGACCGCCCGGCCCTATGTGACGCCCGACTACTTCGAGGACGATCGCTTCCAGCACACCCGGACGATCGACTCGGGGGTCCGCGACGAGGGGCTTGTGGCGATCCTCGGCGTGCCCCTCATGATCGGCCCGCAGGCCATCGGGGTGCTGTTCGCGGCCGACCGACGTGCCCGGGTCTTCGAGCGGGAGGAGATCGCTCTCCTCGGCTCGTTCGCCGCGCTGGCCGCCGCGGCCATCGACACGGCGAACCTGCTCACCGAGACCCGTTCGGCCCTTGACCGGCTCGCCCGCGCCAACGAGATCATTCGCGACCGCAGCGCGGTCATCGAGCGCGCCTCGGACGTCCACGACCGCCTCGCCGAACTTGTCCTGCGCGGCGGCGGCGTCCACGATGTGGCCGCGGCGGTCTCCCAGGTCCTCGACGGCACGGTCGAGTTCACCGAGGAGGACGCCGCCCCGACCGCGGCCCTGGAGGCGTCCCGCGCCGAAGGCCACGCCGTACGGCACGGGGACGACTGGATCGCCGCCGTCACGGCCGGCGGCGAGCTTCTCGGCGCGCTGGTGCTGCGCGGCCACCCCGGGCTCGACCCCGTCGACCAGCGCACTCTGGAACGCGCCGCGATGGTCACCTCGCTGCTGCTGCTCGCCCGCCGCTCGGCAGCCGAGGCCGAACATCGCGTCCGCGGTGAGCTGTTGGACGACCTACTGGACGCCCGGGACCGCGACCCGCGCTTGCTGCGCGAGCGTGCCGCCCGGCTGCGTGCCGACCTCGGCGCCACCCATGTGGTGCTAGCAGCCCGCCTCGACGGCGCGGTGGTGGATGCCGACCAGGAGGCGGCCGCACGTCGCCGCCTGTGGTCCGCCGCATCCCACCTCGCTGCCACCCGCCACGGTCTCGCCGCCGCCCGCGACGGCGGTACGGTCCTGCTGCTGCCCCTGGGCCCGGGCGACACCGCGACCGACCTGGCCCGCCGCACCGCCCGGCAGCTCGGCACCGCCGTCCACGAGGTGGTGACCGTCGGCGCCTCCGCACCCGTCGAGGACCTCGCCGCCCGCCCGGACGCCGTGGCCGCCGCGTATACGGAGGGACAGCGCTGCCTCGAGGCCCTGCGCCTGCTCGGCCGCGCCGGTGACGGGGCCGCCGCCGAGGACTTCGGATTCCTGGGGCTGCTGCTCGCCGGGGACCGGGACATCACCGGCTATGTCGAGCGGACGATCGGCCAGGTCGTCGCCTACGACGAACGGCGCGGCACCGACCTCGTGCGCACCCTCGACGCGTACTTCGCCTGCGGGATGAGCCCGGCGCGCACCAAGGACGAACTGCACGTCCATGTGAACACGGTGGCGCAACGCCTGGAGCGGGTGGGCCGCCTCCTGGGCGACGACTGGCAGAGCCCGGCGCGCGCCCTGGAGATACAACTGGCTCTGCGGCTGCACCGGTTGTCCTCGACCTCCAGACGCTGATCCGCTCCCTGTACGCGCACACGCACCGGCCCCCGGCGCGCAGGGGCGCAGGGGGCCGGTTGCGGTCAGGCGTCGACTCAGGCGGTACGTGCGTCCGCCGCCCTCGCTCCCGCCGGCTCGGCATCCGCCGTGGCATCGACCCGGGCGAGATCGCGGTTCCGCGTCTCCTTCGCGGCGCCCACCGCGATCAGGGTCACGACGGCGGCCGCGATGACGTAGAGGGCGATCGGTGTGGAACTGCCGTAGTCGGACAGCAGCGCGGTCGCGATGAGCGGGGCAGGCGCGCCTGCCGCCACCGAGGCGAACTGGGCGCCGATGGACGCCCCCGAGTAGCGCATACGAGTCGCGAACATCTCCGAGAAGAAGGCGGCCTGAGGCGCGTACATCGCCCCGTGCAGCACCAGTCCGACGGTCACGGCGAGGACGAGGTTGCCGAAACCGCCCGCGTCGATGAGCGAGAAGAACGGGAACATCCACAGGCCGACGCCGGCCGCGCCCAGCAGATAGACGGGCCGACGACCGATCCGGTCCGAGAGCGCGCCCCACGCCGGGATGACGGCGAAGTGCACGGCGGAGGCGATGAGGACGGCGTTGAGGGCCGTCTGCTTGGAGACACCGGCCGACGTGGTGGCGTAGACGAGGATGAAGGCGGTGATCACGTAGTAGCTGATGTTCTCCGCCATGCGCGCGCCCATGGCGACCAGAACGTCCCGCCAGTGGTGGCGGAGCACGGACACCAGCGGCAGCTTCTCCGCCTCGGCTTCCCTGGCCTCCTTGCGGGCCTCGGCCTGCGCCAACGCCTGCTGGAACATGGGTGATTCATCGACAGACAGACGAATCCACAAACCGACGATCACGAGCACTCCGGAAAGGAGAAACGGAATGCGCCATCCCCAGGAGCCGAACGCGTCGTCCGACAGCACGGCGGTGAGCAGTGACAGCACACCCGTGGCGAGGAGCTGCCCGGCGGGTGCCCCGGTCTGCGGCCAGGAGGCCCAGAAACCGCGGCGCCGCGCGTCACCGTGCTCCGACACAAGCAGAACGGCGCCGCCCCACTCACCGCCGAGGGCGAAACCCTGCACCAGACGCAACGTCGTGAGCAGGACGGGCGCGGCGCTCCCGACCGTGGCGTGCGTGGGCAGCAGTCCGATGGCGAAGGTCGCCCCACCCATCAGCAGCAGACTCAGCACCAGCAGTTTCTTGCGCCCGATCCGGTCGCCGTAGTGCCCGAAGACCAGGGCCCCGAGCGGACGGGCGGCGAACCCGACCGCGTACGTGAGGAACGACAGCAGGGTGCCGACGAGCGGGTCGGAGTCCGGAAAGAACAGCTTGTTGAAGACGAGTGCGGCGGCGGACCCGTAGAGGAAGAAGTCGTACCACTCGATGGTGGTGCCGATGAGACTGGCGGCGACGATTCTGGGGAGGCTGGCGGGGGGTGGGGGAGCGGTGATTCCGGAGGCCATGTTCGCCACTTCCTCGTGTGCGGTGGGGACGGGTACGTGTCGGCACACGGTAGGAAGATGCAGGTCAGGGGCCCATGTGGTGGGGCAACATAGTTCGAGTATTGGCTATGCGTGCGGCCACCATGCCGGCTCACGGAAGGGCGGTTCAGGGGCTCGAAGGTGGTCGAAACGAGTGCTGTCCGGGACGCACAGTTCGGGGTGATTTGACGGTGCGGTGCTGACTCCCGTGCTGGTTTGGTGCTGACCGCAAGCCCACGTCATCACCCGTGCTCACCTCTCCCGTGCTGGCTTGGTGCCGACTACGCTCCGTTGAACTCGGACATCTTGGGGCCGATCGGCTCAGGGACGTTGCGTGGTAGGCGACCTGACCGAGAGGTCGACCCGGCTTTGCCGCTCGGCTCTGCGGGCAAGGGCAAGGCGTTGCGCCTGCGCGTGGTACGCGTTCGGCCCAGCAGATTCTTCGTCTGCTGGTGGTTCAGCGCTTGCGAGCCCCTGAACTGCAGGGTGTAGGCGGTGGGCTTTGCGTCTCGGTTGGTCCGCGTATGGTCCGGATCTTTCCTGTCCCTCGGCTTCGTGTGCGTGGGAGGAACTGAGGGCAGGAAGGGCGACGCCTTATGGGAGTCGCCTGCGTGTGCGATACCACATGGCACAGGTTGTAAATACCGTCCATGGGCGTCCGGGCAGTCCAAAACGGGCGCGGAATGCCAGGTCAGAGGCTCCCGGTCCGGGGGAGTCGAGGCAGTTGGTGACAGGCGTGTGAGAGCGGCACTCGATGAGAAGCCCCGCGGGTGCGGCCTGGCGGGGCTTCCGAACAGGTGGGTTACAACGCCGGCGCGGGCGCCGTTGCACTCGGTTGTCCTCTTTGGAGCCACCCGA